>CAYWNI010000199.1:0-6389 GCA_964459525.1 uncultured Lentimicrobiaceae bacterium
ATTTTAAGTGTTGTGGTGTTTATTTAACAGGTACGTTACTTGCTCCTGGAGTTGGTGGTAGAGCCGTTCCAGGTGTGAATATCATCCAGTTTGCACCGCCATCTATTTCAGGTCCAGCCGAATTGTCGCTTGGTGGATTTGGAACTGTTAATCCGTCACCATACGTGATTTCTTGCTCATAACTTCCCCCATCTTTTGAGATGCCGATAGACTCACCACTTCCACTTAATTTAAAGTTAGAATGTAATCCTTCACCAATGCCATCGCAGATAATTAACACGTAACCTTTTCCGGGAACGGTAGTCAGGTTCGGTTGGTCGGCAGGAAGTTGGTATTGAAGAGTGTCGTCAAGGTTGTCGGTAAAATACCATCCTGCCATGTCAATGGGTGAATCTCCGGTGTTGTAAATTTCAATCCAGTCAGGAAAATCGCCTTCGACGCCAGGTACAGGAATGGTGTTGTTACTGCACATAAACTCGTTAATTACCAGTCTTCCTGTAACTACACTGCCGCCATCGTTTGGTGCACCTGGGGTTTTGGTTGCTAAAATTGTCCAATCAGAAATTCCGCCGCCATCTGTAGTTGGCCCAGTAGATTTGTTGTCAGGTAATTCACCTTGAGCGCTGTTTGCGCCAAAGTTAGCTGTGCGTGTAACTTCTTTTTGTATAGGGTCGTACAGTACGATAATTGAATCTTTTGATGCACTAATGCCCATGTCGACTAAAATTTGGCTATCGAGTATTTGGGTTGGAAGGTCGTTGCCTTCTGCATCAGCCGCGCCGCAGATGAGCACTAAAAATCCTTTGGGTGGAATTGTGGTTAAGGTTTCATCAGTTGTAGGTATTTGCTGCCATGCGCTTTGGTCAGATTCGGTGTCTGTTATCCACATGCCACCAATATTGACGGCAAACGAACCTTTGTTGTAAATTTCTACCCAGTCGGCAGCACCTCCGGCTAAATCAATATAATAAGGTTCGGTTACATCTTTTGAAATCAGTTCGTTGATTACAATGTTTGAGTAATCAGTTGGCTGTGGAGGCTCTGGAGTGGGGTTTTCATCTTTAACACAACTACTTAAGCCCAATGCCAATACCAATAGTAAAATTAAGTATTTTTTCATCTTCTTATATTTTCAAATTTGATAATGCGGTTTAAAAGTCAATTTCTACACGTGCCTGAATAATGCTAAAATCAATGCCGCCTTTTCCTGTGGGCGCACTTTTGTCGTTGGCATATTTTCCTTTTCCATCGGCCCAGCGGTCGTTATTGATGTAGGTGTAGTTTAGCATACATTTTACATTTAGGTTTACGTAGTAATTGATTCCCAATGTATAGCCTTCTGATGCTCCGCCTTGCACATAGGGGGTGTCAGACCCATCAGCAAAGCTATTTGCATTTGCATAATCGTAACGTATAGCCACTTCAAATGCTCCTTTTTTCGGGTTTCTGAAGTCAACTTGATTGAATTCGGCCTCACCCATGTTGTAGTAGTAATCGCCATTGGCAATTATCCAGCTACCAGCTACAAAGAAACCTTCAATGCATGGCTTGTCCTCGCCAGTTGGCACTTTGTCGGCATCGCGACGGATGTCGTTACGCATGTATTCGCCAATTAGTTTAAAGTTTTTATACGCATAAGCACCTTCAAAACCCATGAGGGTGAAATAATTTACGTTTTCAATAAAATCGGTGTCCAGGTATTTTTTTCTGTTAATGGAGGTCTCTGCTCTGGTATAGTATCTGTAGGCGTCGCTCGGGTCGCCCAGTTCTTGAATTTTTGGTGTGCGATACGATCCCGCAATCCCTAAATGAAGTACTTGTTTATCCTTTTTAATAGGAGCATAGGCAAATCTTCCGGTAACTGAATAACCAGCGCTAGTTCCTTTCGATTTGTTTTCGTCCTGCATAAGGCCATTGGCAATTTCCGAAGAAAAAACTCCCCCTTCAAAGAAATAGTGGTTTCCATAATTTCTATAGGCAATACCTAGATGGCGTGATGGAGCTATTTCGTTAATCATAGGGCGCTCCATAAACGTTAGGTAACGTGAAGTTGTGGTAGTTTCCATCGAAAAGGGCTCTTTAAAATTACCTGCTTTCAACTGCCAGTTTTCGCCAATATATCTGATGTATGCATCTTTTAGGTCTACTTCGTTGTAGGCCAGATCGATATCGAACTCGCCACCCCAATGTCCCCAAAGAATGGCTTTGATGGCAAACCGTGCTCTGCGGATGTTTACGCCATTGCCAATTTCGGAAGCATCTCCAAAATAGGTGGCGCCATCAAAATAAACCCGACTGTCGAACCAATACTTAAAACGTTGGTCTTCTGATTCGAGTACCAAAATTCCATCGCGCGATTCAGGAACGAGTTTTGCTCTTACGCCTACTTCTTTTCCATAATCGTTTGTGGTTTCATCTTCATCTTCAGCAAACATTGTGACTAGCATATCGCTATTTTTTTTCACTTCTATCCGCTGATTTTCATAACCCGAAGCTGTTACGAGGATTTCTACTTCAGTGTTTTCCGGAACATCGAGTTTGAAATAACCATTATGGTTCGTGGTGGCTAAAAGCTCACTGTGCCCTACAACCTGAACGGAGGCATTCGCCATGGGCGTGTTGGAGCCGGCTGGGAACACTTTACCCGTAACCGTAGTTTGAGCGATTAGTCCTTCTAATGGAAGCAAGCAAAAAAGCAGTCCCATCAGCAACAATCTGTTTACATTTTCTTTTTTCATTGGTTTAATAATTAGTATGTACTTATTAACGAAAAATAATTTAGTTGAAAACAATAGTCAAAATAACGGCCAAATATGATTTATACAAAATAGAATCACTATACACTACCCCTACAAGGTTAGATATTTTTTTTCTTATATAGGGTAACTTGCAGGAAATCAATGTTTAGTCAGGTTTAGAGTTTAATTATGCGAAAGTGTTTTGAAAGCGTTCTCTATTTCATCAGCTAAACGTTGGTTTACGTCATCAAAGGATCCTCTGCCATCAACTTTGGTAACGCCGTGCAGCTGGTTGTATTTGTTTATTACGGGCACTGTTTTGGTTTCATGTTCTTGAAGTCGCTTTACGATTTTATCAGTACTGGTATCGTATGGCATGCAGTCGGTGGTCTTGCTTCGGGTATCGAGCCGGCTAATAAGTTCTAAAGTGGGCACTTCTAGCTCTATCACTTTTGAAATAGACGATCCATGTTTTTTCAGCAAGCCATCCAAAATGTATGATTGAACGAGTGTTCGTGGAAACCCTTTGAAAATAAACCCTTTAATGCCTTTTGATTGTTCCAGTTTTTTCTCAATCAGTTTTACAACGATTTCGTCAGGAACGAGCTTACCGCTTTCATATAGCTGTGAAATTTGTTTGCCTATGGGTGTGGTTTTTAAAATCTCTTGTTCTAACATTGGTCCAGTGGCGATATATTCCAAGCCGTAAGCTTTGGCCAGTGCCCGTCCCTGTGAGCCTCTGCCAGAGCCGGGATACCCGAAAAGCACAATGTTCATCAGGCTTTTTGACAATTCGTTTTGAACAATAATTTCAATATCTGCGCTTACTTTTTCAATACTTTGCGATCCGATCACCGAATAGTAATTGCCTTTTTCTTTGTAGAAGTTCAGCACGGGGAGGGTTTTTTCGTTGTATTCGTGAAGTCGGTTGCGAATAACCTTTTCATTGTCGTCTAACCGCCCCGATATCTTACCCCTTTCTAATAGCCGATGTACCGAGGTTTCTTCCTCAACTTCCAGACTAATAAGGCAGTTAAGTGCCGTATTTAGTTTTATCATTAATCCTTCGAGGATATAAGCCTGTATGTATGTTCTTGGAAATCCGTCGAATAAGAATCCATTGGCGTTTGGATTCGACTGTATGGTTTTCTCAATTATCTGAACAATAATTTCATCAGGAACCAATCCTCCGGTAGCTATTATTGAACGGGCTTCGAGTCCGAGGGGCGATCCTTCAGAAATTTCTTTTCGGAGAATATCTCCGGTTGAAATGTAAAACAACTTGTATTTTTCTATCAAAAACTCTGACTGTGTTCCTTTTCCGGCGCCTGGAGGGCCAAACAATGCGATATTTAACATAGTGTTGCTATTTATCTGGGGGAGTGCTCGTGGGGTTTCTTTGAATCAGTTTGTAAACACCAACCCATTTTGTGAGGTATCTTTTTGTTAAAACATTTAATGCGATGTATCATGTTATTTATAAGTCTCTTATAAATTCACTCAATCCAATATTGCTTGGAACCATTAGTTTTTTCCGAAGCCGGTAGCGGTTCATTTCAACACTTTTTGGTGAAATGTTTAAAATAGAAGCGATTTCTTTTGACGACAGATTTAGTCGCAGCAAGGTAGCCAATCGTTTTTCATTTTCGGTTATCGTTGGAAAGCTCTCACTTAAAAGTTGTAGAAAACGGCTGTTTTGCTCATCCACATGTAACTGAAATTTTTCTCTGTCGCGATCAATCGAGATGTTCTGACTTATCATCAGGTTGAGTTTGTTCAGGTTAGCGCGTCCTTCATGGTCTTTCAGCTTGTTTTTAGCTGCGACAATTTCTTGTTTTAAATCGTTTAAGAACTCATTTTTGTGGATAATATTCATGGCCATGGTGGTCATCTCCGATTGCCTGAATTTTAATTCTTTGTCGAGTTTCTGGTGCTCCGAAGCTGTGTTTGAAAGAGACACTTTAAGCTGATCAATTTCTTCCCAATGTTGTTTTTCAAGCTCATTTAGTTTTGACTTAAACTGCTTCTTTTTTCTTGTGTTGAGTAACAACAAACCAGCAGCGGAAGCCAGTAATAAAACAATCAGGAATAAATAGCTCCATTGGATATAATCAACCTCAGACTGCTTGTCCTGGGTTTTCTCTACAATCTGTTTTGCAACTATTTGAAAAGTAGAGTCTTGTTTTATGGCGGTGTTCGATTCCGATACTTGCGTGTTTATTACAGCCGAATCGACTACCACTTCCTGTTTTACAAAGTTTTCCGGAAGAATATTTCCGACATCCTGCTTAAACACGTTGTTCACGAAAAACAACATGAAAAAGCTAATAAAACCAGCCACTAAGGGCGTTGCGATCCAACCTAAACTTATCTCGCCCAGTATATTGAGCTTTATTTCGCGACCACCTTTGTAAAGGCCAATTCCGATGATTGAACCAATAACCACCTGCGAACTTGAAACTGGCACCAAGGGAATGGCCGGCAAACCTATCGACTGGAGGCCTTGCGAAAGCGATTCCGACGAAAAAATGAAGAGTACAAGCGCTTGCGAGAGCACCACAATTAGTGCCGCTTCAGGAGTTAGAGGCATTAAGGTGTTGCCAACGGTTTGCATCACATGTTTGGAGTAGGTAATTATACCGATTGCTATGGCCACACCACCAATAAAAAACAGTTGTTGTTTGCTGGTGATTGTAATCAGCCAAACGTTTATTTCAGGGAAGTTTACCGCATCGGTAAAAACGCCCATCACGTTTGCAATGTTGTTGGCTCCCAAGCTATATGCGCCAAATGCTCCAATGATGACAAGTCCATACCGTACCAATGCATCTTTATACAAGAGGTGCATTTTTGCTTTTTTTGTGGCCAGTTGAAGCAACATAAACAGCAACACAGCGAAGATTCCTCCCAATATAGGGCCGGAAATCCAAGTAGAAACGATTTTCGTCAGCACATTGGCATCAGTAGGATTGTTTGTGTAAAAATTCCAGCCAATGATTGAACCCACGATGGCTTGGCTCGTTGATACAGGTAACCCAAATGTGGTCATCGCATAAACGGTTATTGCCGCAGCTAAGGCCACTGTGAAAGCCGCTGCAAGGGTATTTACGCTTCCTAATTTTTCGAGTGTTTCGCTGGCGCCGGTGCCTTGTAGTACAGCTCCCAAGATAACAAAAACGCTTGCGATGATCGCTGCTGTTTTAAAACGAACCATTCGGCTGCCTACTGCAGTGCCAAAAATATTGGCTGCATCGTTGGCCCCCAGTGACCAACCTAAAAACAATCCGCTTGATAAAAAAAACAGGATGATCATAAGTTCAGTTTCAAGGCCATAAGCGAAAGAACGTCGGCTAAAGCTTCTGCTTTATCTGAAATGGTTTCTATATGTAAAGCAAAATAGCGTAAATGTATTTTTTGCGCGAGGTCAATCTCAGGCATATCGTGAAATATTTTACGCTTGATATTTCTGGATATTTTATCTGTTTCTTTTTCGTAGAAATACACCTTTGATAGCATATCCCTAACTTTAATTGGTTCCCTAAAATAGGTTCGCACTGCCGGAATAACACTAATAGCCGCTTCTATTGACGAATTGGCCAGCCTGATGTAATCGTTTCGCAGGTTTTCCGGGAAGAATGGGTTTTCCAACTC
>CAYWNI010000200.1:0-6367 GCA_964459525.1 uncultured Lentimicrobiaceae bacterium
TACTTCTTGTCCGTATTTCTCAACGAGCAAATTCCTAATAAAAGCATGCATTTCCTGAGCTTGATCTGAAGTTGCAGTAACTCCTGTTCCAATAGCCCAAACCGGCTCATATGCAATAACCACGTTTGCAAATTCATCCTTATTCAAATGGAAAAGCCCCTCAGAAATTTGCTGCTTAATGACCTCAAAATGTTTAATTGCATTGCGTTCTTCAAGCAATTCACCCACGCAAAAGATAGGATAAATACCATATTCCAGTAAGATATCTGTTTTTGCTGCAAGCTGCTTATTGGTTTCACCCATGTATTTACGACGCTCACTGTGGCCGATTATGCAGTACTCAATTTCCATTGATGCCAACATTGAAGCACTGATTTCGCCAGTGTAAGCTCCATTTTCGTGCTCACTTACGTTTTGGGCTGCAATATGCAAACCTGATTCGTCAGCATAATCAGAAGCCATTTCCAGATAAGTAGAGGGAGGGCAAAGAATAACTTCACACTTTTTTTTCTTTCCATCAAGTTCCTCTGAGATTATGCCTACCAAGTCCTCAGCTTCCTCAAAGGTGAGATTCATTTTCCAATTTCCAGCAACTATTTTTTTTCTCATCGTTTTTGCTTTTATATTTTATTAATATATAATTTTTGTCAATATCTTTATTTAACAATGCGGAAACCAAGCCCTGGCAAAGAAGTTTTGGGGTCGTTCCAAAACCGATCTGATGAGCGACAGTCGTCGGCACCATTGTACACAGATCCGCCACGCACTACACGAAACTCACCGGAAGCTGGCCCTTGCGGGTTATCACCCTCCCCTGTTGAATAATATTCCCAGTCGTACCAGTCAGAACACCATTCCATGGCATTACCACTGAGGTCATACAAATCTAACTGGTTGGCATCTTTTGTTCCAGCATCCTCGGTAACAGCATAACTATTGGCAGCATACCAAGCTACATTTACAATGGTGTTACTTCCACTAAACTCAAAATTTTCGTTGTTGTTACCCCCTTTAGCAGCATATTCCCATTCTGCTTCGGTAGGAAGTCTTCCTCCATTCTGAGAACAAAACTCAACTGCTCCAGCCCAAGTTACTTGTGTTACGGGTGCATTGTGTTTGCCATCAACGGCTCTAAATACGCCACCAACATAGGTAATTTGACAGTTCTCGGCACCAATAAATATCAGCTGATTTCCTCCGATGCTTCCATTGGGGCTACAACCAATGTCATTTAAAAAACCGGCATATTGATAGTTGGTAACCTCATACTTACTCATCTGAAATGCATTGACAGTTGTTGAACGGGTAGGTTGTTCATCATAAGTATTACAGTTTTCTTGGTTGGGCTGTGTGCAACCCATCTCAAAAGTACCGCCTGGAATTGCAACAAAAGTAAGGTCAAGAAGTCCTCCTCCACCTCCGCCAACATACAATGTTTTACTATTTCCGCTTATGTTTCCATCTGTATCACGCACTTGTAAAATAACCTCAAATTGCCCTTCGGCATCAAATCGGTGTGTAGCTATTTTATCAGTAGTCCATTCTGAATCCCAACTACCATTGTTATCAAAGTCCCAACGAACCTCTAATAATGTAACATCATCCTGAAGATCTGAACTTCCAGCAGCGCTGAATGAAAAAGTCGTGTTAACATCACCCGTTTGAGGGTTTATTGAAAACACAGCTATTGGGTAATCGGACATCACTCCAGCAGAATCAATAACGGTAAGGTTTCGCGAAACCCATCCGATAAGTCCAGATTGATCTTTCACTTCCATACCTACGCTATAAAAACCGTATTCTAAGTATTTATTGCTGACAATCGGTGTTTTAGCCCATTCCGTTTCCCACGATCCATCGTTGTTAAAATCCCATCTGAATTCCAGATTTTCCAACGAAGTATAATCATCAGTAGTTCCAGTACCGTCGAACACCACTATCGTGTCAAGTTGGACAAATGGAGGAGAAACCGTGAAAGAAGGGGTGGGAGGTAAATTATTTTGTGTTTTTGAACAAGAACCTAAAATGAAAATGGTTGTCAAAATAATGATACTTCCTAATGCGATAATAGAGTTTTTTGCAGACATAGTTACTTGAATTACGGCACTTAACAATTTTTATTACAACAACATTGTGCGTGCAAAAGTACTAATAAAATAACCATCTGTTATTTGGTGCAACCGAATAACTATTTTTGTCTTCTATTTTTCGTTTATCATCGATATGAAATCAATTACAAAAGATGCTCAATACTACAAATTCTGTCTGTATGGTTTTTTTAAAAACCTGCGTTTTTTCGATGCTTTCTTGGTGCTTTTCTTTCTTGAAAAGGGAATTGGTTATTTGGAAATCGGACTGCTTTACAGTGTGCGCGAAATCGTAATTATGATAGCAGAAATACCAAGCGGTATAGTTGCCGATGCCGTGGGACGTAGACGAACTTTGATTGGCTCATTCTTCTTTTATATACTCTCGTTTATTGCCTTTTATTACGGCAACGAACTGATAATAATCTTCATTGCCATGGTACTCTTTGCCATAGGCGATGCCTTTCGCACAGGCGTGCATAAAGCCATGATATTCCACTACCTGAAAGAAAAAGGGTGGGCTGACCAAAAGGTTAATTACTACGGGCATACACGGTCGTGGTCGCAGGTTGGCTCAGCATTTTCGGCGCTAGTAGCAGGTGCCATCGTATTTATTACTGGCAGCATTAGCACTGTGTTTCTGTGGTCAGTTATTCCCTATTTATTGGATATGCTGCTGATCTTCTCCTACCCTGCTTGGCTCGATGGAGAAACCAACAAAAAACAAAAATATACGATAAAAGAATCATTTACATCTGTTTGGAACGCATTTTTGGTTTCTATAAAAACTCCATTTGCCTTACGTGCTTTACTAAGCACATCGCTATTTTCGGGCTATTATGCCGCTATTAAAGACTATATCCAACCGCTTATCAAAGCCTTAGCTCTCACGCTGCCATTAGCCGCTTGGCTTAACGGCGAACAAAAAACGGCTTTAACGATTGGAAGCATCTATTTTGTTGTTTACTTGCTGACAGCTTTAGCAAGCAGGGTTTCAGGAAGGATAAACGCTCTATTCAGCCATCCATTTAAACCCATAAACCTCACCTTATCTGTGGGTTTTGGCATTGGAGTCATTGCATTTTCCTCTTACTATTTTGGCGTTTATAGCATCCCAATCGTTGGGTTTCTACTTATAATGATGATTGAAAACTTACGCAAGCCCATGGGCATTGCATTAGTTGCCGAATTGTCGCAGAACTCTTCCATGGCAACGGTATTGTCTGTTACCTCACAGGCGAAATCGTTGCTTGCAGCCATAATTGCAGCGGCTACAGGTTGGATGGCAGAATTATTTGGCATTGAAAATGCGCTAGTTGTAATTTCAATAGTCCTGCTGGCACTCTACCCAGTTTATCGACTAAAACAAAACAGATTTTCTTAACGGTCGAATTTGTTTCAATTTACTGCCGCAACCTTCATTTCAACAGTCAATTAACGAAACCTGAATGAATGGAAAAACCATTCTTATAGGTCTTGAGCTTATAAAAAAGCTGCTTTATTATTTAGATTGAATATAAATACTATTTTCGCCACACAAAACCAACATGATGCTACAAAAAACTACACGTACCGAAGTAATGAAATTTCTAGAAAAATCAATGTGCAATTTTCTGGAAACATACATGAAACCCATTGAAACGATCTGGCAACCAACTGATTTTTTGCCGATTTCAACACAACCTCAATTTATAAATGAGATTCAGGAAATAAGAGAATTAGCGAAAGATTTGGATAACGACTTGCTCACCGTGCTAGTTGGTGATACAATTACCGAAGAAGCGCTGCCAACCTATGAAGCCTGGTTGATGGACATTGAAGGCGTAGACCAAGAGTATAAACTGGGATGGTCGGAATGGATAAGAACTTGGACGGCTGAGGAAAATCGGCATGGCGATTTGCTGAACAAATACCTGTACTTAAGTGGGCGTGTTAACATGAAGGAGGTGGAAATAACAACGCAATACCTCATCAGAGACGGAATTGATATCAAAACAGCTAAAGACCCTTACCGCAGTTTTGTTTACACGAGTTTTCAAGAAATGGCTACTAACATAAGCCACCGACGGGTTGCGCTGCTTGCTAAAAAATCGGGCAATAATCACCTGGCCAAAATGTGCGGCCATATCGCTGCCGACGAAAATCGGCATGCTTCGGCTTACAAACATTTTGTTGAAAGAATATTCGCACTCGATCCCAGCGAAATGATGCTTGCTTTTGAGGACATGATGAAGAAAAAAATAATTATGCCCGCGCATTTCATGAGAGAATCTGGGGGTAAAATTGGTGATCTGTTTGCTCATTTTTCTGATGCAGCGCAGCGTACAATGGTCTACACCACACAGGATTACATCGATATTCTCAACGTCTTGCTAAAAGAATGGAACATTGATGCTGTTAGAGAACTCAACGACAAAGCCGAAAAAGCACGCGACTACCTAATGGCTTTGCCAAACCGCCTAGAAAAGATTTCGTCGCGTATCCGGGTTTCTCAGGAGCAATATCCATTCAAATGGATTAGCATTTAAACACACCAAAAGCTACTCCCTACCCTGCCTTATTTAGTCTCTTTTAAAATTTTGAAAAATGGGTTTTCTTTTTTCAAAACGAAATTATATTGCCGTATGTTTGCCCTTTCGTATCACTAAATTTAAAATACGTAACACATGGCAGTTGTTAGATTTGGCGTTTCGCTTGAACAAGAGCTACTCGACGCACTAGATAAGTTTGTAACCGACAATCATTTCACAAACCGGTCGCAAGCCATTCGGCATATTATTGCAAACAATCAGGTTAAGCAGGAATGGCAAAATGATTGCCGTGTGGCAGGTTCCATTACGCTTGTTTACGATCACCACAAACGCGACATTCTTAAAAACCTCACCCACATTCAGCACGACTACCATGACACCATTCTATCGTCACAGCATTTCCATCTCGACCACGACAATTGTCTGGAAATTATTGCTGTAAAAGGAATGGCTAACCAGCTTAATCAACTTTCAGAACGTTTGATTGCGATAAAAGGCATTAAGCATGGCAAACTAAGTATGACAAAATCCGAGTAATTTTTTTATCCATATAGTAACACATTTGCACATTAACATAACACCTTTTAAAGTTATGAAAAAGCCTTTCTTTTTATTTATTACTATTTTTTTTAGTTCCGCCTGCTTTATGACTGGATACTCCCAAGCACAAAGTATCGACACACTGCGGATAGGTGAAGTAGTTATAACTGCCTCAAAAAGTGCACAAAGCCGAGGTAACACCACCCAACAAATTGACATTATAACAGCAAAGCAGGCAATGCTTTTAACAGAGGGCAACAACAACCTAAGCGAATTGCTTATGTACACGCCAGGCACAGCCATAAGTGCGCTATCACGCAACGATGCCAACTGGGGAACTTATGCTGGCATTGGTCCAAAATATGCTACTTGGATGTTGCAAGGTCTTCCTATTGATGCGTTTATCGACCCCATGTCGCTTGATGTTGCTATAATTGATCGGATAGAAATTCAACGCGGTCCTGCTTCGGTATTATACCCAAATTATTTGTCGCAGGATTTCGCTGGAAATCAGAGTCCGCTAGCGGGTACAGTAAATTTAATCTTAAAAGAACGTATTGCCCACCAGGAAACCAGCATCAGCTCATCATACGGTACTTTCAACACGTTAAATAACCAATTGTATCACCAAAACAACATGGGCAATCTACATTATTTTGCTGGAATAAATCACGAAATTTCTGATTATACCAACTATGGAACCGATGGCTCTTGGCTGAATATGCAAAAGAATCCGGAATACAGCAAGCTAAAAAGCTATGCTGGGCTTACTTGGTTCTACGGCGATCAATCGAGAAACAAAGTATCTGTTTTTATTCAAAATACAAATCAAAAAGGTGATGCGGGTCGCGTCTACCGTGGGTTTCATCACAATTACACAACCGTCAACATCAGCCAGTCGGCTCAGCTTACTGATCATCTAACATTCACTTCCGGTTTTGGTATCAGGGTTTACGACCGCACTTGGCAGTCAAGTCATTTTAATGTTGTGGACAGTCTGGATGCAAATGAAGGGGTTAATCAGGTCATTATCCCGGTTGACGCACACGTTGTTTATTCAAAAGGGCTACAAACATTAACTGTTGGAGTCGATTACCAGAATGCCTCTTACGAAACCTATGCAGACCCCTTACTTGGCTACAACCTTACAGGAAATGAGTCGTCGGCTTATCAATATGGCTTGTATGCTCAAGAAGAACTGTTGCTGGG
>CAYWNI010000201.1:0-6352 GCA_964459525.1 uncultured Lentimicrobiaceae bacterium
CTTACCATTTCCCACTGATGCCTATGATGTATAAGGCCATCGCCCAGCAAGACGGAACACCCATCAAACACACCTTGAGTAGTGAGGTGACACCAGAAATAAGACCCGAAAATCAATGGATGAGTTTTTTACGCGTTCATGATGAGTTGAGCCTTGAGTTAGTTTACGTCTCTGAAAAAGACCGTGATTACATCCACACGAACTATTGCCACGATCCAAAATGGGATTTCCGTATTGGAGAAGGCATTTCAGCGCGATTGTCGGAACTTATGAAACGAAACCCCGATAAAATCGCTTTAAGCTACTCGCTTATGCTCACCATAACAGGTACTCCTGTAGTATATTACGGCGATGAATTTGGTAAATTTAACGATGAAAAGTATTATAATGAACAGATAAAACACACAGGTAAAGATGACACACGCTTTTTGGTGCGTGGCCGTATCGAGTGGCAACAGGTTGAAAAAGACATAAAACAACCTGAGAATTTCCATGCCATTGTGTTCAATTTAATTCATGGCATGCTGAATGCCCGCAAAAACCATCCAGCCTTTGGTCGTGGAAAAACCACCTTTGTAACCGTTTCAGATCAAAACGGAAATCAGTTGGATCAGGTTTTGGCTTATTACCGCATATCGGAAAAAGAGCGCATACTGGTAATTAACAACCTGTCAGATAGCGAAGTAAGACTTAACAATCCGGTAGCCGACGAAGATGTTGCCATCCTTTATCCTAAAGGTATGCGTGTTGAAGATCCCGACAATGCCATTATTCTTGAGCCTTTTGGGTTTGCTTGGCTGTTGCTATTGGATTAATACTAGTTAGTCTCTGCAAGAAAACGCCAAATACTTCGTTATGCTTGATTTGAAAACAGTCATTTACCAGAGTAAACTCCTTGATTTTCATCCGCCTAAGGCGGACACAATCCTCGTCTTTGACGTTTTTTGCAAGAGGCTGAAGAATTATAGTAGTTTTCTAGCTGGCACTAATTAAGTATTTTGTAAACCAGCACTTTCAGGTCGTCGTAACCCGAAGAGTCGTTGCTGTCGACACCCTTACTTTTCAGGTCGAGCTTACGCAAATCGGAGATGATTCCTCTAACTTTTATCGCTGAAAAGGTACGCGAAGCCATAGCATATTCTGATAAGAAGTAGGGCGACACGCCCAGCTCAGAAGCAATGGTATTGGGCGGATTTCCGGAAAGATTTCCATAGAGAAAGACACGCATAAAGTAATTGTGAAGCATGGGCGTTAACATCTGAATGGGATTTTCTTTCGGATTGGATTCAAAATAGTTTACAATTTGCTGGGCTTTAAAAGCATTGCGTTGCGACAAGGCTTTTTGCAGTTCAAAAATATTGAAATCCTTGCTTATCCCGATATTCTGTTCAATGTGATCAGCGTTTACCAAAGTATTTTGCGGGAGGTTGATCAATAATTTTTGAACTTCATTATTAATCTTTCCAAGGTCGTTGCCTAAATACTCAGCAATCAGCTGCAGGGCATTGTTTTCAATCCCAAATCCCTTTTTGCTCAGCAGTTCCTTGATAAAATCAGGAATTTTATTCTCCTTAAGCTTGGCCGATTCAAAAACAACTGCATTTTTTGAGCTGTTAATTGTTTTGTAAAACGTCTTCCTTTTGTCAATTTTCCTGTGCTTGTGAGCAAACACCAGAATGGTTGTCGTTTGTGGTTGCGTGAGGTATTTCTCAATTTCATCCCACGATTTGAGTTCCTGCGCCTCTTTAACAATTACCACCTGATAATTTCCCATCATGGGGAATTGCCGGGCTAAATCGACAACATCTTTGGCCGAAACATCATAGCCATAAACAACTGATTGGTTAAAATCGCGCATTTCCGGTTCTAAAACAGACTCTTCAATCAAATCAGTAAGTTGATCAATATACCATGGCTCGTCTCCATGAAAAAGGTAAACAGGAGCAAAAATCTTATTGTCTACATTCCGTATGATTTCATTGTATGTCAAAACTAGAACCTGAGGTGTTTAACGGTTAATCCTTGGTTTAAAAGCTGTTTCAACGACTCAATACCAATTCTTATGTGGTCGCCAACATAATCTTTGTTTACTTTTTTATCACTTTCGGTGGTTTTTACACCTTCTGGAATCATTGGCTGATCAGTTACCAGCAACAAAGCGCCAGTCGGAATTTCATTTACAAAACCAACTGTAAAAATGGTAGCTGTTTCCATATCAACAGCCATGGAGCGTGTTTTACGCAGAAGCTTTTTAAATTTCTCATCGTGTTCCCATACCCTGCGGTTGGTGGTATAAACTGTTCCTGTCCAGTAATCGCGTTTAAAATCGCGGATAGTTGTGGAGATAGCCTTTTGCAGACTAAATGCTGGTAAGGCCGGCACTATCGAGGGGAGGTAATCATCAGAAGTTCCATCGCCACGGATGGCTGCAATGGGCAATATAAGGTCGCCAACCTCATTTTTTCTTTTTATGCCTCCACATTTTCCAAGAAACAAAACCGCTTTTGGCTGAATTCCACTGAGCAGATCCATAATGGTAGCTGCATTGGCACTACCGAAGCCGAAATTAATCATGGTAATGTCGCCAACCGTAGCGCAAGGCATGTTGGCATTTTTGTCGACAATTTCCACATTATTCCATTGGGCAAAAAGCTCCAGATACTGCTTAAAATTAGTAAGAAGAATATACTTCCCAAAACCCTCCAGAGCTAGCCCAGTATAACGGGGCAGCCAGTTTTCGACAATTTCCTGCTTTTCAATCATAAGAATACTTTTGGCAAATTTACATTTTTTTAAAGTAGTTTTACAGCCAAAATAAAGACAAAAAAAACATGTCAAACCAAGAAAACGCTTTTCAAATCAGAATTAACGGGGAGGGAAAAGAAGAGGTTTTCGACTTTTGGCGAAAAAAATACGTACTACTCACCCCCGAAGAATGGGTAAGGCAACAATTTCTGACTTATTTGGCTGATGAAAAGGGCTATCCACGATCGCTTATGGCCGTTGAAAAAACCATTATTGTAAACCACATGCAAAAGCGCTTCGACGCCGTTATTTACAACCGACAAGGCAACCCAGCCATGCTTATCGAGTTTAAAGCGTCCAAAGTAAAACTCACACAAAAAACAATGCAACAGGCCGCCATGTACAACCTTAAATTAAAGGTTAATTACATGATTATTAGTAACGGAAACCAGTTTTACTGCTGCCACCTAAATCATGAATTACAATCATTTATATTTTTAACAGAAGTTCCTGAATTCAACACACTCTGATAGCTAGAGCTTATAAACCCTAATTTGGGATTTGTTAATTACCAACAAATTTTAAAATTATTCATACGAAGTATCAGCCTATTCCGTTTATTATTCTAATTTTGCTATCAAATTATTTACACATGAAAAAGATCGTTCAAATCGTTTTAGTTTTGGTCATTGTTGGACTGGCCTATCTGGTTTTCGAAAGCATTATGGAACCTGTAAGATTTAATCAGGAAAAAGCTAACCGTGAAAAAGTTGTTATTCAACGATTGAAAGACATCAGGAGTTCACAAATGATTTACAAACAACTCAAGGGAAGTTATTCTACTAATTTTGACACCCTTGTCGAGTTTCTTAGAATTGCGGAAATACCAGTTGTAAAAATTATTCCCGATCCTACTGACACAACTTACACCAAAACCATCAACGATACTGTAGGTTTTATCAATGTGGCCGATTCACTTTTCGGGAAAAAAACCGGTTTTACTTTTGCTTCCTTTAAAACAATTCCTTTTTCAGGTGGTGTTTTATTTGAAATGAAAGCCGACACCATCGACCGTGGTGGAGTGGATGTTAATGTGTTTGAGGCAAAAGCACTTTATTCGACTTTCCTCAAAGGCATGGACGAGCAAACAATCGCCAACCTGATTTCTAAATTTGAAGACATAGATAGATACCCCGGACTAAAGGTAGGATCAATGATTGAGCCCTCTACCGATGGTAACTGGGAATAACAGCTTTTAGGATGTCCCTAAAGCTGACACCATATATCAACATCCTCGATAAATCGTTTAAAGAGGCTAATACCAGGAGTTATGTATTGTCCATGCAAATCAGTTTGCATGGACTTACTTTTTGTATCTTAAATCCTGAAAAGAATAAATTTATTGGATTACAGGCATTTCACTTTCCAAATATTGAAAATGAAAGCCAATTACCTTCTCTTTTCGGCCAAATTCTGAACGAACAGCCTTGGTTTGCTTTTCCTTACAAAGAAGTAACGGTATTGCTGGCCAACAGGTTTTCAACACCCATCCCGCAGGCTTTATTTGATGCGCAGCACAAACACATGTTTTTAGGGTTCAATCATCCTTTTCAGGAAAATTCCAGAATCCTATACGACCAATTAAAAAACATTGATGCCTGCATGGTGTATTACGCATCTAATCCTGTGGTTGAAAAAATTAAAGATTTTTGGGCCAATGCTAAAATTCTGCATTTCTCAACCGCACTCACCGAAAGCCTTGCTATTATCAACAAAAACAAATACGACCGAAACACCCTTTTCTTGCAGGTACACGACAACAGTTTCGATTTGGTTCATTTTAACGAGAAGAACTTAAATTTCTACAATAAATTCGCCTTCAACACCAAAGAAGATTTTATCTACTTCCTGCTGTTAGGCATTGAGCAACTGGCACTAAATCCGGAAAAAGTAAACCTGGTCATGATGGGAAAAGTGGACAAGGTAAGTCCTTATTATGAAATGATTTACAGGTATATAAAAAACTTTAAGGTGATCGAAAAAAACAACAACTTCCAATACTCGTACCTATTCGACCAGATTAACCTCCACC
This sequence comes from uncultured Lentimicrobiaceae bacterium, assembly GCA_964459525.1. Lineage (GTDB taxonomy): Bacteria > Bacteroidota > Bacteroidia > Bacteroidales > F082 > UBA6244. The sequence continues at coordinate 4,838 of CAYWNI010000201.1, forward strand.
ATCATTACATTCTCTTTAACAGTTTGTTATGCGAATAGTTGGCGGAAAATACAAGCGCCGGATTATATCTCCACCAAAGAGTTTGCCCGTACGCCCAACCACCGACCTAGCCAAAGAGAGCTTGTTTAACATTCTGAATAACATCACGGATTTGGACGGGAAAAGTGCCCTCGACCTTTTTAGCGGAACTGGAAACATTGCCTACGAACTTGTGTCAAGAGGCGCAGCAAGCGTGTTATCAGTTGAGTTAAATTTTAACTGTGTTAAGTTTATAAAGCAAACAGCCGCGGGTTTTGAAATGGACGAACTTCAGGTGATGCGGTCTGATGTTTTCAGGTTTCTAAAAACCTCCAGACAAACTTTCGACTTAATTTTCGCCGACCCACCTTATGCGCTGGAAAACATTCCTGAAATTCCTGAGCTAATATTCAGCACAAACAAACTTAATAAAGGAGGCTGGCTAATTATTGAACATCCCAGAACAGTTGATTTTAGCGAACATCCCTTTTTCGACTCGCACCGCAACTACGGCAAGGTGAATTTCAGCTTTTTCTATTACCCAGAGGAATAAAAAAAGCCGCGAATTCAACATCCGCAGCTTTTCAACAATTTCAAGCCTGACTATTTTTTCTTTTCCATCAGAAGGATTTCAGAAACAACAACCTCTGTCATGTAGTGTTTTTGATTGTCTTTATCAACCCAATCAGAATAAGTTAGCTTGCCACGCACAGCCACTTCATGACCTTTTTTCAGGTACTTCTCGGCTATACCCGCCACATTTCCCCAGGCAATAATGTTGTGCCACTGGGTGTCTTCAACGCGCTCGCCATTTTTATCAACATGGTAATCGCTGGTAGCCAGCGAAAAACGAACTTTGGTTTTGTTTTCGCCAAAAGTTTTAACTTCGGGATCGTTGCCTAAGCGGCCAATCAATTGAACAGTGTTTCTTAAAGTGCTCATCGGTATAAAGTTTAAATGAATAAAAGAACATTTGAAGTGGCAAAACTATATCCTCGCCATGGCATTAGTCGGTTAATAACCATTTACTTACGTCTTTAATCGTTTGTAATCGTTTAAAAATTTTTATACAGCTGGATATCTATCACTTAGCGGTATATGGGTTTAAGCTTTAAACAACTATAGAAATCTTTTTATTTTTAACTTTAGTTAAGAATGGGCTAATTTCTAATTTCAAATCTTTGCTTACTTTTACGGTTTATCCAGCTTAATAATATGATCACAAAAAAGCATAACAAAAAGCTTTTCCTCATTCGGCATGGCAAAGCGGATGCATTTGCCCCAAACAAAACTGACAAGGACCGTCCGCTTGAGCATGTTGGTAAAGAAGAGACTATACGTTTGCTAAAAAAATGTGACGAGCTAACTGACGTAGATTTGATAATTACAAGTTCAGCAAATCGGGCTTTTGAAACCGCCTTGGAAATTGCCAAAGCCATCAATTACCCAGCTCTGGATGTGGTAGCTAAAGCAAGCTTGTACCTAGCCGACGAATAC
>CAYWNI010000202.1:0-6313 GCA_964459525.1 uncultured Lentimicrobiaceae bacterium
AATGGACTTTGTAAGTCTGGAATTGGAGGCTTAAACCCGTGTTAAAAAAACAAATTTTGATAGCCAAGGGAATTTGCCCACGCTGCGGACAAGAATTTCATTGCAGTAAATCGGGTAAATGCTGGTGTTTCGAGGTCAGCCTTTCCGACGAAACCCGCGATGCCATTACCGCCAACTACGACACCTGCCTTTGTCCGACGTGTTTACAGCATTTTAGTGAAAAGGAAAAGGGCATCACCAATAATTTTGATATTACCCTTTAGTTTAAGGTCTGCTGAAAAGAATCTTATTCCGTTCGGTGTCTGCGCTTGGCTTCCTGACGCAGCAATAAATACGATTGTTTTATCTGCTCGTCGTCGGCGTATGGTTCTTCTTCGAGCACTTTAGCCTTGTATTCCGAATACTTCATGGTTTCAATTTCGTCGAGCATGGCATTGTATTCTTCTTCGCTCATTTCGTCTTCTTCAATCTGACCTTCTGATAGTTCTGGAAACATATCGCGCGCGCCGATGACTTCATATTCAAAATCTGCGGGCACTTCAAAAACCGACTCAGGAACATTTATGTCAACCTGAATTTTGGTAGCGGTTTCAGTGTTTTTTCCGATCTCCGATTTTAAAGTTAGCCCGTTCCAAACCCATATCCTTTGCTTTCCTTGTTTCCAGATGTCGCATTTTTTTCCTGAAATGGTTTCTTGTCCGATAATTTCGTAGCCCATTTTTATTAACATGGCGCGTCCGGTTTCTTCCCAATCGCGGTTGGGATTGGCCAAGAGGTAAGCTGCTGGGTTATGCATTTTAACAGCACTTTTACTTTCGATGTCAATGCTGATCATGTCGCTGCCAATGAGGATAACGGTAGTCTCCTTATCGGCTTTTCGCTCTTTAATCACTTCGTATTCAGCAAATTTATAACCACCCATGTCGATATACAGCGTTTTTGTTCCCTCGTCGGAGCCTTCAAGTTTATATTCTACTATTGCCGAATTAAACGCATAGCGTTTGTAATCTGCAGGGTCTTTGCTCGCCACATCAGCTTCGTAACCGTCAACAAACGCACCGTATTTCTGTATGCCAACAACGGCATATTCTTCTCCTTGTTTTTCAGCTTCTTCGGCCTTCTGAATCCCGGGTTCAGCAGATTCAGCAGCTTTGTCCATTCCTTTGTCAGCTTGCTCCATACCTTTGTCTTCGGCCTTTGTTTTTTGTTCTTCGGCTTTTTCTCGGCCAACTTTTTTGTATTTACTTTGGATTTTACTCTGTATACCAAACTGCGCATTGGCAGAAGAGAACCCTAAGACCAATAATGTAATAATCAGGAGTATATTTTTCATATGATAAATTTTGGGCTGTTTCCTGTTTGACAAGCAGGAAACAGCTGGTTTTAGTTTAATTTTTAGTCGGCATAAATGCGTTGTTTCTCTTGGTAATTTATTTGCCCACACTAAAGCGATAAGTATCTGATCCCTGACCTACTGTATAACCTAAGTAAGGGCCTCTAAAAAACACTTTTTTCATTGCCAACATGGTAGTGGTTATGTCCAATGGTTCCCAGGTATGGCCACCATCTTGTGTATGATAAAGTTTGGGGTGTATAATATCGCCTAAATCGATAACATTTACCGTGGCATAGCCTTCTTCATCACTCAACATCCATATAGAGCCAAAATTGTAAGCCTCTTCCACATTCACTTTCTCCCAGTTTTGGCCACCATCTTGTGTAATGAGAACCATTGCATATCCCTGACTTTCGCGGCCAACCAACCAGCCCTTTTGTTCATCAAGAAAAAATGCACCGTAAACATCATCTTCGCGGGTTACGCCTGAAGCATTTAACTGAAGCGACTCCCAGCTCACACCACCATCTTCCGATAACATAATATATTGCCGTATAGGATTACCTTGATCTTTAATATCAAAAACAATTCCTTTATCGTTTCGGAAATATATTTCAGGATGGGCTGGAAAATCATTGTAATAATACGGAATATCTGTCGAGCCTTCTGGCTGAAAATCATCAGAAGCTGCCTGTGCACGACGAATACTGTATGATGTTTCATTAATTCTGTGTCCTGTTGACATAAGATATCCGCTTGTGCTCAGTGCGATGCTGTTGACTTCAATATCCTCATAGGTAAGCCCTCCGTTTCCAGGAGGACTACTCTGCCAAATAATATCAAACCAATGTTTTGAAGTAAGGACTCTTCCTGTGAAGGTACGAACCAATATCTCATCTTCGTTTAAAAAGAGAATTTGCTCCAGGGTACTCGGAGATTCAAGCCCTGTTGGGGAAATGATTTCCCAGCTTAGGCCTCCATCAATGGTATGCAACAGATATCCGCCAAAACCATAGCCTGTGCCACCACCCATCCATCCTTCGTTTTCATTCACGAAAAAGACATCATTATTTTCGGTTTCATTGTTCTGATTCATTCCGCTCAAATCAACCACTTCCCATACCGCATTTAACAGGCTAACCGTGATGGTGTCGGAAGCAACTATCAACCCGCCGATTACATCATTCACTACTAGGGTATGTTCGCCATAGGACGAAGAAGCGGTGCTCCATATTGTTTGCCAGGGCTCTTGCGTTACTGTCGAAAGCAAGTTGCCGTCTACAAGAAACTCAACCTGAGTTGGAGCTATGCCCGTAACTCGTGCTTTCAGGGTTACTTCACTACCCATGCCAATCCAGTTACCATCGGTAGGCGATTCAAAAAATATCCCTGTCGACATGGGCTCGTTTTCCAGGTGCATCAAGGTTTTTTCAAATAAACAGAAATCTTCACTCCATTCTTTTTCAAACAATAAGACATCTATTCGGACGCCCACTTCTGCTTTTACCCCAACAATGTAATCGAGTGTCCAGTTCTCGGTTCCGGTATGCAATTCGGCTTCGAGAAGAGAGCAGCCTGTAACGTTGGTAAATGGCCCTGCTACGCCATAAAGCATTAGGCTGATTTCGGGGCCTACACTTGCTTCCACATTCATCGACAAGTCGAGTTGGGGAGGGTAGTAATCGGTAGTAAAGGTTTTTTCCTGAATGGTTCCCCAGCCATCAGAAGAAGTATATTTTGTGCCCAATCGGCCACTAAAACCTTCAGAAGCTCCCGTTGTAAATTCGGCGGTAAGCTGCCCGTCAACTCCTACAAACAATTGAATTTTAGGCACAAAAACAACAGGCACCGGGCCGATGGCAAAAGTCCAAGGCTCAAAATAAAACGTGGCTACAGGGATACGCTGATCGATAGATGCGCCATACTGCGACTCGATGTTGATGGAAGCACTTTGGTTTATTTCCACTCCAGACTCAAATAATTCAATAGTTACTTCCGGAGGCAAGCACAGGATACAATAATCCCAATCAAATTTAAAAAACACACCCATATCCAATTTAGTGTTTCCCTGCACCGTTACCTGATCGGTACCGCTACCGAAGCTGATATCATAATCCATATCAAACACCGTAAAATCAGTATTTTTCAGTGATTTTAATTTGACCCCATCGGCCAGTTCCATATGGGCTATCTGACTAGTTTTGAGCAATCCACTATTGAAATCGATGCTTCCTTGCAGGACGGCTTCGGTTAGCCCGGCTTGAGTCGTCATTACTTTTGTTTCACCATTTGATGTTACAATGGAAGTAATCTTTCTCAGGTAGCCATATTGCGCCAGTTCCGATGCACTATCTACCAGAATATCACCTACTTTCATATCGGTCAACATACTCGTTTCACCACCAAAAGTAAAGGTGAAGTTGGTGGTGTCGAGTGCCGTAATGGCTGCACGGGTTTCCAAATCCAAGGGTTTGGTGATGTCGGCAACGATTATTTCTGAAGGATCCGGCTCAGGAGTAGGGTCAGTTTTCGAATCTTTCTTACATCCCATTGGGATGCTCAATACACCCAAAATGATGATGACTGCAAATAGAGTTTTAAGTGTTTTCATCGTGTGAATTTATTTATTTAGAAGACGTATTGCCATAGTTACCATATCTTTTTGGCCATCCTTTATCCAAAAGACCCGACCCATCACCTTCAAAGCAGTAAACAGTTGCTTTGCCTACCACAATAATATCGCCATTGCGATTGATGGTAATATTATGAAATTCATCATTACAAAGGTTGCAACCCCAAAACTGCTCCCACAAAAAATCACCTCCGACACTTACCGAAGCTACAATACGAGAAACATTTTCACAGGTCAAATTGCCATCCTTACTTATTACAGGAGCTTTTGAAACAAATCCATCATATGTCCAATCGGTTTTCACTTCCGACGTCCACACAATCCCACTTTGCCCAATCTTTTCGCATTTATCGTACGAAACATAACAGCCGCCATTGCCATCAACTGTAACATTGGAGATAATTTCAGGCATTGAAGTAGCTGTCCTCCAGTTTTCAATTCCCTGACTGCTAACCGAAAACACATACTGTGTACCGCCATTTTCCATTCCAAAAATCAAATTTCCATTGTCATCAATGGCGAAGTCTTTAATTCTTGGATTTCCTCCATCAACTGAATAGTTTTCGGGTGCAAGCCACGACCATTGTTTTGTTACGGTATTTCCTTCATCAACATAATTAATAATGGCAAATTCTGAATTTCCCACTTCGGTAAATAAACCCACATAAATATTGTTACCGTTTATGGCCATTGTATTTGCAAAAGCGATTGAATCTATTTCAGAATATTCAATATTTGTCTCCCAGATTTTATTGCCGTCATGATTGTATGCATTCAAATGGGTTTGACCAAGAAATCCTATATCCACAAAATTTGTGGTGTATATTTTATCGGCATTTAAGGCGAATATTTCCTGAGCTCCGGAAGCATCTGAACTCCATATTTGAGAACCATCGACTGAATTGAGGCATATCAAATCTCCATTATTGATAAAATACAGATTGCCATTATAATAAATTAAACGCGAAAGCGGAAAATCACCTACGTTCAGTGTCCAATTTTCATCACCTGTAGGAGACAATTTAACCAATAGCCCACCGCTTTGCACATCAGCAAGAACATATATATTCCCCTCCTCATCGATCGCCGGAACAGTATTGTACAGGGAGAAAGCCATAACAGTAGGAAAATCATATGACCAATTGAGTCTGTCTGTTTGGGTATTATCAGCACTAGGAAGGTCTCCTTCTTCGCATGACTGAAAGAGCAATATTATTATTGCAAACAGGAATGCTTTTGAAAAATATATGTATTTCATCTCTAACCTATTTCTATCTACTTGCTGTGTTTCCATTATTTTGATATATCCGTGGCCATGGAGCATCTTGAATTTTTGCGCCATCACCTTTAACACAAGTAACATACACGTCACCAACAACAACCATATTACCTTCGTTTGTTAACAATGGATACCCAGGTTTGGTAAAATTAGTATCATCATATTTTGCCCATGCGATTTCTCCGAGGGTGTTTACATTGAGGATGCCCCCATCTTCTGCATGATAAACGATGTCGTTATCTCCAAGAATGCATCCTGTTTGAAAATTTTCATTTGGAACAGATGTCCCGGTATAAAACTCCCATATTTGACTACCCGCAGGGGAATATTTAAAATATCCACCTGTGGCTGCATAGTAGTTATTGTCTTTATCAATTAGGATATTTAAAAGTGTTCCGTCCATCTTATTAGGAGCTGCAATTTTATTTGCCAATGTACCATCATCATTCAAAATATAAATATTTGCAGAACCAGAACCATGCTCAACACTTATAACACAAAAAACGCGTCCATTTCCATCAACTGCTATGCTTCGATTCTCAAAGACATAATCTATATAACTTTCGTAATCAGGGTAAAAAGACCATAATATATTATTTGATTCAAGATCCATCTTTAATAGTTTGGGAGCCCAATAACTTTTTGTCGACCTTGCAAGTACACCCACATAAATAGTACTTCCTACAATGCTAATATTTTTAACTTCATCGTCACCCAAATCAATACTTTTAAAAAGAGACCCACTTAAAAGATTAAAATAATGTAGCTCATCAATATCAGGATAATCTCCCCCCCATACTGCTCCAACTACTAAATAATCAGAGGTTACCGCCATTGCTTCTATTGTCTCTTCATTCTTAAAATCAGGTGCGTATTGCCAAATTTCATTTCCATTTGATGCATCTAAACAATAAATAGTTTCCTGAAAATCATAAAGAGGATCGTAACTTTTTACAACATATATCACTTTATTATCTATATACATCACACGTGATATAAAAATATTACTTGCACTTGAATATTGCTTATCCCACAGTGCATTACCATCTTTATCATTGGCAAAAAC
>CAYWNI010000203.1:0-6308 GCA_964459525.1 uncultured Lentimicrobiaceae bacterium
ATAAACATCTCTTACCTTGCCATGATAAACACTTTTTTGACTTGGGAAGTCAAACTCGGTATTGACTAAAGCTTCATTTTTCATATAAATTGTTTTAGTTTTCTTCGGTTGTTGCGTATGCATTTATGATTTTTGTAACCAATTTGTGGCGTACCACATCGCTACCATCCAAATAGATAAAATCGATTCCCTTGATTCCTTTCAGGATATTTTGAGCTTGAAAAAGTCCAGATTGCTTTTTTCGAGGCAAGTCGATTTGCGTAACATCACCCGTTACAATAAACTTAGACGCCTTTCCCATCCTGGTAAGAAACATTTTTAGCTGACTTTCAGAAGCATTCTGAGCTTCATCGAGTATGGCGTAGACATTGCTGAGGGTGCGTCCGCGCATAAATGCCAAGGGCGCTATCTCGATGGTTTCATCCTCGAGGTAGGATAAAAACTTTTGTGTTGGCAACATATCTCGCAATGCATCATACAAAGGCTGAAGATAAGGATCTAGTTTTTCTTTCATGTCGCCAGGCAAAAACCCGAGACTCTCCCCTGCCTCAATAGCAGGTCTGGTCAAAACAATTTTCTTTATCTCCTTGTTCTTTAATGCTTTTACGGCGAGTGCCACAGCGGTGTAAGTTTTTCCAGTACCAGCAGGCCCTATAGCAAAAACCAAATCGTTATCGGCAGAACTCGACACCATTTTTTTTTGGTTTTTTGTAAGGGCTTTTATCACTTTTCCATGCCTGCCGTACACAAGCACATCAGAATCGGAGTCGGAAATAGCACTTCCATTCTTTTCCGCATCACCCATGATCGACTGGATAATTTCCTGGTTAATCTTGCCAAACCGCTCAAAATGAAGCTGTAATAAAGCAAAACGACGTTCAAACTCGGTTATCTGGTCGAGATCGCCAAAAAGCTTTAAGAACTCACCCCGTGCAACAAACTTAAGCTTAGGAAACAGTTGTTGCATCTGGGAAAGATGAACCTCACCAGGCCCAAAAATTTCAAGCGGACTAGCCACTTCTATCTGAATTATACGTTCACTCATCTACAAAAATTGATTCTTAGCCATCATCATATCAAAGGTCAAAAATATTAAAAATAGTTCCCTCTGACGGTTCAATTTTTTATAATTTTGATCTTTTAGCAAATTTTTGTCGACAGTCTAATTTTCAAACGACTATGCAATGGGAGTGATAACGTTAACGAGTGATTGGGGAACTGCAGACTATTACATAGGCGCAGTGAAGGGTATGATATACAAACACAACCCGGATGCTCGAATAGTTGACATCACCCACGAAATCAACAAATTCGATTCTGGGATGGCCGCTTTTATGCTACGAAATGCCTACCCAGGCTTTCCTGAAAACACAATTCACATTATAGGAGTGAACACGGAAGAGTCGATTGCCGAGCCGCATACCATCGCCTATTATGCCGGTCAGTATTTTATTGGCACCGATAACGGTGTTTTCTCAATGATATTTGATCATGATCCTGACTGGATGATTGAACTGGATATTCCTCAGGAGTCAGCTGGTTTTACTTTTTCAAGCCGCGATAGGTTTGCTATTGCTGCCGCCCGAATTGCCAATGGAGAGGATGCAAAAAAACTGGGCTCAACAAAAACAGGACTTGCGAAAAAAATGCTGTTTAAACCAATAATCGACACTGAATTCATCAAGGCAATGGTAATTCACATTGATGGATACCAAAACTTGATTACCAACATTTCGCAAAAAACCTTTGAAGACTTCACCAACGGGAAACCATTTGAGATTTCATTCCGATCGCAAAAATACAAGCTCACAGATGTGCATGACGCCTACACCGATGTGCGACCCGGCGAAATAGTAGCCGTTTTCGCATCCAACGGATTGCTCGAAATAGCTATTAATCAAGGTAAAGCCGCCTCACTTCTTGGTATACATAAAAACGATCCTGTCATTGTTTCGTTGCAGGCTTCCAAAACCAAAAACAACACACTTTTCTAATTATGACAGAAAAAACCGGAATATTGGTTACCGGAGCAACGGGTTTAGTTGGAGCACATTTAATATACCACCTTACTTCTCAAGGACTTCAAGTCAGGGCATTAAAAAGAGAGAATTCTTCGCTGGAATTAGCACAAAAGGTTTTTAGATATTATGCGCCATTTTCAGAGGAACAGTGGAATCGCGTAAGCTGGATGGATGGCGACTTATTGGATATTTCTTCTTTGCAAGATGCTTTTCAGAGAATTGGATTCGTTTACCATGCTGCAGCGGCGGTCTCCTTTCATGGAAAAGACAAATCAATAATCGAAAAAACAAATCAAACAGGTACAGCAAACCTGGTAAACGTAGCCTTGCAAATGAAGATAACCAAGCTGATTTATGTTAGCAGCATCGGCACATTGGGCCGTGCAGAACAAAATGAGGAAGTTACCGAAAACCATTTGTGGAACAACAAAAAAACCTCACTGTACAGCAGGAGTAAATATTACGCCGAACAGGAAGTGTGGCGAGGTATTGCCGAGGGACTTTCTGCTGTAATCATCAACCCTTCTATCATTATTGGCCCTGGAAACTGGACACAAGGAAGCGCACAGTTGTTTTCAACACTTTGGAAAGGATTAAAATTTTACACAACCGGATCGAATGGGTTTGTTTGTGTTAATGATGTGGTAAAGGTCATGATCGTGCTTATGAACAGCAACATCAACGCTGAGAGGTTTATTATTTCTTCAGAAAACATAAAATACAAACAACTTTTCGACTGGATGTCGACGGCGCTGGGGGTGGCGAATCCAAGTATTAAAGCTGGGCCTTTTTTAAGTGCCATCAGTTGGCAGTTGCTGGCGGTTAAAGGACTTATCACAGGAAAGAAATCAACCATCACACGTGAAACATCGGAAACGGCTCAACAAACCTACCGGTACTCAAACAAGAAAATAACAGAGGCTATCGGCTTTGAATTCAAACCGATACAAAAATGTGTTATCCAAACAGCGGGCTTCTTCTTGCAGGAAAATCCGGAAAAATAGCACCGCTATTTTTCCATAACAACCACAGCATTAGCCATTTCCTTAACATGAGAAATGGAGAGATGTATGTGCTGAACGTTTTGCTCTGCAACAAACTCCTGAACTTTTCCGTGCAACACAACCGTAGGTTTACCTAAATCATCATTAAGCACTTCTATTTCATGAAAAGCCATGCCATAGCGGTATCCCGTTCCCAAGGCTTTAAAAAACGCCTCTTTAGCAGCAAATCTGGCCGCATAACACTGAAAACGAGTTACGCCACTTTTATTACAATATGCCTGCTCACGTTCAGTAAAAATGCGACGCATAAGCGCATCGTTATCAGTTAACGAGCGCTCCATGCGTGCTACTTCAATAATGTCGGTACCAATGCCAAAAACCATATTCGGCTCTTTTTTATGTAAAGACGGATTATGCCTTTAAAATCAGGTTATTTTATCACGTTCAGCGCCTTACCAACTTTGGTAAAGGCAGCAATGGCTTTGTCGAGGTCGTTGCGCTTGTGTGCTGCCGAGAGCTGAACACGAATACGGGCCTCGCCTTTAGGCACTACCGGGAAATAAAAACCAATAACATAGATCCCTTCTTCCAACAATTTAGCAGCTACTTCTTGCGAAAGTTTCGCATCGTATAGCATTACGGCACAGATGGCTGATTGCGTAGGTTTTATATCAAAACCAGCAGCAAGCATCTTTTCCATGAAATAAGTTGTGTTTTCGTGAAGTTTGTCCTGTAACTCGTTTGTCGAGGTCATCATATCGAGCATCTTAATACCTGCACTTACCACCATTGGAGGAAGTGAGTTAGAGAACAAATAAGGCCGTGAACGCTGGCGTAACATCTCAATCATTTCCTTTCTTCCAGTGGTAAAACCACCGATAGCACCACCAAATGCCTTTCCAAGCGTACCGGTAATAATGTCTATTTTTCCGTAGAGATCGAAATGCTCACTAACTCCACGACCTGTTTTACCAACAACGCCAGCAGAATGACTTTCATCAACCATCACCATTGCGTTATATTTCTCAGCCAATGCCACAATTTTATCAACCGGAGCTGTATTTCCATCCATCGAAAACACGCCATCGGTAACAATCAAACGAAAACGCTGTTCTTGTGCTTTTTTCAGTTCTTCTTCAAGCGCCCCCATGTCAGCATTGGGATAGCGGAATCTTTTGGCTTTGCATAAGCGCACGCCGTCAATTATTGAGGCATGATTCAGGCTGTCGGAGATTATCGCATCTTCCTCGCCCAGAAGTGGTTCAAAAACACCACCGTTTGCATCAAAAGCAGCAGCATAAAGGATAGTGTCTTCTGTTCCAAAAAACCGGGCAATTTTCTGCTCAAGCTCTTTGTGTATATCCGTTGTACCACAAATAAATCTCACTGATGACATTCCGTAACCATGACTATCGAGACCTGCTTTTGCGGCAGCGACCAAGTCAGGATGATTCGATAAACCTAAATAATTGTTGGCACAAAAGTTTAATACTTTTTGCCCAGTATTTAGCTGTATTTCTGCGCCTTGCGGACTAACAATGATTCGCTCATTTTTATACAATCCCGCCTCTTTTATATCACTCAGTTCTTTGGTTAAATAAGTTTTAAAATCTCCGTACATAACATTTCGGTTTAAAAATCTGTAACTGTTAAAAGTACCAAAAGTAATCAATCAAACCTTTCAACGGTCATCTGTTATGCAATTTAGACACGATATATTCTCCAGCAGGCTACATTTTTTTCGATCTTTGCAGCAAATCAAACTCATGAAAATTGCATCACTCGTTTCTGGCGGTGTCGACAGTTCGGTAACAATCCCGCTATTGAAGAAACAGGGATACGATCCCCATATTTTTTACATAAAAATCGGCATGGAAAACGAGCAGGCATTCATGGATTGCCCCTCGGAAGAAGATATCGAGATTACTACCTGGATAGCTAAAAAATATCAATGCCCGTTCGATATTGTTGATTTAAAGAGCGAATACTGGTCGACCGTTGTAAAATACACCATCGATCATGTAAAAAAAGGATTAACGCCCAATCCAGACATCATGTGCAACCTGCTGATTAAGTTTGGCGCTTTCAATCAAAAATATGGTAAGGAATTCGACTTGATTACAACTGGACATTATGCCAACACTTACCAAAATGAGGAGGGTGTATTTCTCGCCACAGCTGCCGACCGCAATAAAGATCAAACCTATTTTTTGGGGCAGATAACCTACGATCAGCTTAAAAAAGCCATGTTTCCGATTGGTAATTACCCGAAGAGTGAGGTACGAAACTTAGCACATCAAATGAAACTCCCTAGTGCCAACAGGCCAGACAGTCAAGGCATTTGCTTTTTAGGAAAAATAAATTACAACGATTTTATCAAACAACATCTTGGCGAAAAAACTGGGGAGATAATAGAGCTGGAGTCAGGGAAACTTTTGGGCGAGCACAAAGGATTTTGGTTTCATACCATCGGCCAGCGGCGTGGATTAGGGCTAAGTGGCGGCCCTTGGTTTGTGGTGAGCAAAAACATTGAGAAGAATCAGATTTTTGTATCCAATGGATACGATCCCATTGCCCAATACGGGAAAACAATAAAGCTTGGTGCGCTTCACCTGATCAATCCCAACACAAAATTATCGTCGGGACAGGCCATTAAGTTCAAAATTAGACATCAGCCGGATTTTAACGCAGGAGTAATTAACTTAACTCCAGAACAACCGCCCCTAATCCTATCAGAACAAGCCATTTCGGGCATTGCCCCAGGCCAGTTTGCCGTTATTTACGACTACGACGAAATATTATGTTTGGGCAGTGCTGTTATCGCTGGCGGAGAAACCAGTTGAGCGTATTAATAAAACGCTTTTTTATTTAAATACCGTTTTACGTAATCTTCAACACCTGCTTCGAGCGAGATAAACTCCTCATTATAACCAGCCGAGATTAGTTTAGTCATATTGGCTTCGGTAAAATACTGGTATTTCTCGCGAATATCTTTTGGCGTATCAACAAACTCAATATCAGGCTCAATATCCATGGCGTTGAAGGTAGCCTCAACCAACGATAAAAAAGTACGTGCCTTCCCTGTCCCCAAATTATACAAACCCGACTTTGGCCTGTTTCTAAAAAGAAACATGATTACACTCACAACATCTTTCACGTAAACAAAATCACGAAGCTGTTCACCATCCTTAAAATCAGGATTATGCGATTTGAAGAGCTTCATTTTATTCGTTTTTTGTATCTGATAATAAGCGTGAAAAACAACAGATGCCATTCTGGATTT
>CAYWNI010000204.1:0-6261 GCA_964459525.1 uncultured Lentimicrobiaceae bacterium
GCTGAGTTTTTGGTAATCCTCCGGGCAGGAGAAGCCAGCCATGGTCGGTAACAATTTTAATTCTTTTGATCCCTTTTTCGAAGGCAGTAAACAGGACTTCCTGAATTTGATCGAACAGATCTTCGATGCGCCGTACCATATCGGCCTGGTCTTCATGCCCTTTGGTATCTATATCGCCTATCTCCTGCCAATTTTTCTCGTCAGGATTAATATCATTTGAATTGGATATGTAGGTAAACCCAACCTCTTTTAATGCCTCTCTGAATACATTTGTGAGCATATCTTTCCCATTGTTAAGCTGAGGGCGAAACTCATTCATGCTGCTGTTTAAGGAGACTAAAGAGGATACGGGAGATTCGTTTGGTTTGGAAGTGGGAGTGAGTGAGGGGATGGCCGACCATCCTGCCTCTATAGATATGTTGAGTTTGTATTTGGCTAATCGTTCGGTGAACTCTTTAGCCAACTCGAAGCGAAAGGCATCGACGAACAACACAAATGATTCGGTTTCTGGGCTGGAAATTTGAGATGTGAAAACAGAAGCATCGGCCACGATCATTTTTTGAAACTTATTTGTGACAGCTTCAAGCCAGGGCTGATAGAAAAGCAGGATTATGGACTTAACCGTTGTTTTGTCCTTATCGCTTTTGACAGCAGCCAATGCTTTACGCATGTATTGGTCGATGAAATAGCCGCTGGTGGTATAATATGATTTTAGTTCATAGATGGAAGACGAGGGGAAGGGTGCTGAAGCGGCAGAGGCCATATTGACCAAATTGTTCAGCGCGCCTGCTAAAGGTGATTTACCCAATTCAGACCATACCCATTGACGTCTTATTTCGTGTTCTTTTTCTAACTCGAATAGTAATTTAAGTGCTTTGGCTTTATCGAGTTTTGCAGCTTTTATTAACGCTAACCCCAGGTATTCTTCCTGTTGTTCGTTCACTTGAGGCCAGCTTTCATCGGGTAAGGCAAAAAAGCCTACGCTAAGATCGGCGGGTTTGGCCAAGCGCAGCAGGTCTTCTATTTCTGGGTATTTATGTGGTGCAGTGGCATACAGTTGCCAAACATATTTCCATGAATTTTTTTGAGCCCCCAATTTTTCGGCAATGGCCTTTATGTTTTTGTGGTCAGGCTCAAAATCATATTGTGATTTACACAAGTTTGTAAATACTTCTCTAGATCCTGCCGGCATGTTTTGCAAGTATGGATCGCCATTGCACATCCACTTGAGGATGGTAGGGACAATATCCGGAAAGAGCTGGTTATTGAGGTAATCGGCATCGATCAATGTTTTACCAGATAACACGCTCCGATCCTGAAAGATGGTTGGTAGCGTTTTTTTTAAGGCTTCTTTGGTTGCATTGTCTTTACTTACCTTAATACCCAGACCACTTATAGGGTTTTCGACAAATGCCAATATAGTCCATTCACGGCCATTTTCCTGGATGAAGAATGTCCCGGTATATTGGTATTCGATGATGGGCTGGAAATTAAAAACAGCCTGTTCAACATTCCTTAAGTCATTTTTGGAAATCCCCGGTAGGTAGATAATGGGTGTGATCTCGTCATCCCAATTGGCTTCGGGAAGTGTTTTTGCGATCATACACTTCAACCAAATAGCAGGTCCTTGTTTTTTAACGGTATTGTAATCACCGTAAATGAGTAGCTGTGGCATGGTTTTCTGCAATACGGGCATCACCTCCGTCCATTGTTGCTCCGGGTCGGGCCAGAGGATGACCTCCGGCTTTACCATCAGGTTGCTGTTGTGGTTTTCGGCCTGTTTTAAAGCCTGGATTACTTTATCGAATATGCTTTGCGTCATATCAGTATTTTATTCAATAAATATTCGTTTATCTTCTTTCCGATATCTTCATCCAAGATATTTTCATTACTTAAAACAGAAATTTTCATTACTCCACAATTGTGCATTTCAATTGTTTCTGCAATGCCCTTTACTTTTCTTGAATAATTGGCCAAATTGGGAATTGGATAGAATTCCCCTGGTTCAAAAAGTGGCTCGGCATTAAAAATAGCATGAGGATATAATAAAATTGCTGTTTTCCCATCCCAGTATTCATTGTAAACAAACATCTGTTTCAAATCATTATCTGAAGGTTTATTATCCTCAGGTAATTTCCATTTAGTATCAATTATGACCGTTTTACCTTTAATAGATACAACAATATCAGGTCTAATGCTCTTATGACTGTTCTTATTGGCCAGTTTCCAAAAATATTTTTCTTCTTGTGGCTTAATTTCCCAACCTTCGATGCAGTGCCTTTGAATTTGCCGATAAATATATTCTTCCCATAAGTCATTCATATCAAATAGAATTGCCAGAATTTGATTATTGCCGGCACTCACGTCAGGTCTGTAGTTTAACAATAGCATCGCAGCTATTTCTATTGCCTCACGATATGGACTTGTTTTTCTATCAAAAACCAAATTCTGAAAGGTTGAATCATTTACTGTCAAGTCTTCCAGTTCTGGAAATGCAAGAAGTAAACTGTACACCCGGTCTTTTAAAAATGGGCTTTGACTAATGATCGGTATTATTTTTAACGCCTTAAACAAAATCTGGTTGAAAACATTATTTCTATCATAAACCTGATGTCTGGTGAAGAATCGTTCCTGGTGCACAAAATTTTTCTGAATATTTTGAGCGAACAAAAGTTTGCCCTTTAGTGTATTATAATTGCTATTTTCTAAACGATACTTTTTTATTAAACCACGCCTTAGTATGGACTCACATTCCTTGATAAACAATTCTAAATAGGCTTCTAATATGCTGTTATATTTATAATGCAAAGAAGCTTTTTGGTGAGCATGCACTTTCATCCAATTGCATTCACGAAGCATATCAATAAGTACTTGTTGCCATTCATCCTTACTTCCATTGGGGCCTGACTCTTTCCCGATTTTTGGCAATATTTCAATCGTGATATTACCGACCTGTATTACTCCAACATACTGTTGAAATTTTACCCCGTTGTGGGTTAAGCGAAAAAAGGATCCTTCATGCTCGTCGTTATACTTTCCTAATGCTTCCCAATGAGCAAATTCAAATCCCTTGCTGCCAATAGCAAGGAAATCATACTCGAAAACTTGTATGGGCTTATTAATTCTCACTTTCCGGAATAGCTTGTGTAAGAGATAAAAAATCAGCAGCTTCTAATTTGCAGGCATTTTTTAATTTATAGAGATACTTGTTTCGGTATTGACCTGAAAGTCCATTGCTTCCAGAAAATTGAGCAAATTCATTACCAGCAACTCGCTTGTGAGGTAATTCAAAAAATGAATCTCCCAACACTAATCCGAGCTTTTCATAGTCATTATAAAAGTACTCCTGAAGTAATGGAAGAATTTTATTTGCAAATGCTGTTTTAAGTTGCTCAACATTTTTTACATCCCAAAACCAGGAATGACCTATTGTATGGTCATTATCCTTAAAAATCCTTAACCGATTATTTATAGTTTCAAGCAACACTTTCATATTAATACCTTCAATAACATCAGTCAGTTTATCTTCCTGGGGAACCATGTGTACAAATGAAAATCTTCTACGAAGTGCCGTATCTAATGCTTCGACGCTTCTGTCGGCGGTGTTCATGGTGCCAATGATATGGACGTTGCAGGGAACTCCAAATTTATCCTTTGAATAGGGCAATACCGCTTTTAACGCTTCCTCCTTACCGAGTCTTTTGTCCTCTTCGATCAAGCTGATTAATTCGCCAAAGATTTGAGAAACATTTCCCCGATTTATTTCATCGATTATTAAGACAAACTGTTTGGCATCTTTGGCTTTATAATCGTCATTTTTTAGAGATTCAATAATATCTTTTTTGTCATCGTAGGAATATTTCTTTTCAGGTAAAGGCATGTCTGTTTCCATTTGGTTTTCAGTTTCCTGATTGCGAATGGCATTTAAGACAGCCCAATATATGGTGGTATTACTCCCGCCTATTTCACTCCGAAACTGATCGTTTATATTTGAAATCGTGGTTAAATCGGGAAAAGCTTTTGAAATATCACCTAACCTTTTTTTCGATACTGTGTAATTTCTGCCTCCATCATAATGGCTTGCTAAAATGTTATTTTTTTGTGAAATGCTATTGATAAAAATCGTTCCGGCATTATTGGCGACGAGTTCAACTTTTTCACCTTTAGCAAAGCGTTCGTTTACGGAATTAATAAAACGATCGTATTCACTAGAAAAGTCGAGTACTTGCTCGGTATCAGGAGTTGTGTTTTGACGGATAAACGAAAAAGCTGCTTCGGTGCATAATTTTTTAAAGATTCCATCTTCAACGGCATACGTTAACTGCTCTTCTTCTGAGTCTGGTTCGATGGGTTTTATCCCTTCAATAAAATCTTCATAGCCCAGACTTTGGTGGAAGGTGGCAAATACTATCCGGCCGTCTTTGACATAATCATCGAAGCGAGTTTTAACGGTTTTCCTTTCTTCTGCTTCTACCAAATCAAATGTTGTATTCTCAACAATGGCAACTGAATGAGTAATACTGTGATATGTTTTGCCCGTGCCGGGAGGGCCATAAAGTATTGTATTCATGGGTGCATTGTTATTGTTTAAAGGAAAAGTGTTTGGATCGGTTACGGGAGTCAGGTTAGTCATGTAATTTAGGATACTTCTGATCGCTTCAGGGAATGTTTCTTCGATAAAGGAAAAAGTATCCTTTTCGTTAAAACTAAGCCCCTGCAAATTATAAAACGTAGCAGGATTGGTATGTGTAATCCCCAGGTTATGATCAACAGGGTTTTTTACTTCATGTAAATACTTAACATTGATTACCGGCCAATCTTTATCCTTAATTTCCAGGTCGTTTCCATGATAATTGTATTCAGTTTGTGCAACCGCAATACCATAGTATTTGTACCGGTCTAAAACTACAATCAAATCACCTATTTTTAATTGATTTACCCATCTTTCGATGGACATTTTTCCTTGTCCGATTTTAGAAAGTGAAGTATAGTCAGTATTTGAATTTAGCCAATTGATTGAAAGGACGTTTTTATCTAAGAACTCATTCCAGTTTCCAGAGGTGGCACATCGCCAAATATTTGGAAAATGGTTATGAAGGCTTTTAATAAATATGTCGATATCAAATTCACCTTTGCCCGTGGTTTCTTCAAAACTATAAGCAAACTTATCCAGTACCCCCAATTCGTCTTCTTTTACCAGTTCTTTCAATTTATTGTAGTCTTGAATGCAAGAGGGATAATCGGCAGGCATTTCAATCCATGTTCTGAATGCTATGTGTGAATCGTTTAGGATAGGAAATAGTTCAGGATTGATATAGTATAGCCAAGGTGAATAAATTCCGGATTTTACATAGGGGATTTTTAGGCTGTCGAATTCACGGCACAATTTCATTGCTTCAATGCTTGTAGATATATTGAATGCATTTTGCAGGAATGTTTTAATAGAGGACAAATTTTCGGGGTTAAGTTTGGTAACAGCATTCAAACCTGCCCCTGTATAACCCCATTCATCAACATCTATAGCTTTATCGGAAATTTCTTTTCTTCTGGCCTCGTTGGTTACACATATCTCCAGGTATCTGTTAAACGTTTCATCTAAACAGCCATGCTTAAACATCTGAATCAGACCGGTTAAATGCTCGTTTAGCAGGGGTTCGTTTAGTAATGTCTCGGTAATAATCTCCCGGTTCACCTCCACAATTCTAAATTGTTGAACTCTATCGGTATATTCTGTTGTTTTTTGAAATGCCTGATACATTTCGATAAATTTTGGGAACAGGGCATCGTTCATTGTATTTTATTTTAGGTTGTTATTGTTAAGCTTTCTTGCCACCCTTTTTTCCTCCAAACTCAAATGCCTATCGTTTACGCGTGTTTCGCCCCAAGGGGAGCCGGGGGGATTTTTGCCACGATCGACACCCCATTTAACGTTGAATTTGTTGCGGAGTACACCAGCTTCTATAAATGGGCGGATGTTCAGGCGGACTCCATCGTTTAAATCGGGTGCCCAGCCAATGGGCTGCTGCTCCAATGGTTTCCAGCGGACGAAAATATCATAAGGTTTTTCGCCTTCCAAAATCGCTTCCAATTTTTCTTTGAGTTTTATAGCTGCGCTGTATAAACCATCTGCACCACTTTCGCCAGATTTCCGTTTGTTATCGCACAGTTGTATCCAATCGCCGAGGTAGGTATAAATAAGTTTGGAGAGGTTTTCTTTATTGAGCTGGTGGTAGTTGACAAGGGCTGAAAAGCCATCTTTGC
>CAYWNI010000205.1:0-6208 GCA_964459525.1 uncultured Lentimicrobiaceae bacterium
TCAAAATCAGCCAACTCTCCGGTAAATTCTTCGCTATAGTGTTTAAAATAAGCAAAACCATTGTTATCAACTTCAAATTCTAGCTGCGACCTCTGATTTGCCTATTGAATCAATTATTTCTTGAAATGTCATATTTGCAGCCTCTTCACCTAAAATTCGTTTCCCAGGAAAAACTACCTGACAGGCAATCTCTTCATCAACATTGCCATATAAATAAAGTTAGTTTTGCTTTTATCCACCAATATTTTTGTACGCTTCATTAATGAGGTGCTTTGTTTCTTCAAAGTCTGTTAAATCTTTAATAGTCAATTCAAAGTCCCCGGTTGCAAAATGCCCAATATTTTTAACATCCCTCCCCTGCTTTGGCATTGGCTGAACTTCTTCAGCATTTAATTTTAAAAAAAGTGTGATTTTTTTCTTGTACGTCTGCATGCACACAAAATTCTGACTTGTTTTATAAGCCACATAGTTTTTCTTTGGTGTTTCTTCGATTGAGCTGTCCAATGAAATAATAAAATCCCGAATAGAATTAAACAATTCAATAAGATGGTTATCGAGATTCTCAAAATGCTCTTCGAGGGTATAAACAGCTGTCTTTCGGGTAATCGCAGCCTTTCTTCCAGCCTCTACCATTACAGGATTCTTTTCATTAGAATCATGCACTTCCTGGTTAGAGTAGGAATTGGTATTTGTGCGCTTATAAACTTCATCAATGTTTAAAATCCCATTTTCATAGATTTTATATTGCCATAATTCAATGTTTGCCCCCATAACTTGAACGGCATGTAAATCATACTTTTTGTATTCAGGGGCGAGGCATATTACCCGAATATCTGACCAATCTATGACAATTTCATTCCCAAGCTTTCTGTTTACAGCCACTTGAAAATCTCCTTTATGATCACGAATCCAGTGCAAATAATAAAGACTTTGGTTTATCAAATCTGAAGATGCAACCTTTTTATACTCAATTATTACAGGATTATTGTCTTCTGAAATTGCCAAAGAGTCAATCCTTCCAGAATGAATATTTCCAGTTGAAAATTCAGTAGCAACAAACCTGCAATTAAAGATTGTTTCAATATTTTCTTCGACAAGTTTTTGAAGATCTTTTTCAAATTTGAACTCGCTTAAACGTACGCGTTTAGCTTTGCCTCTATCTATTTCAAATATTGCCATTTCTATTATTATATCTGTGATTTACTCTATTACTTATCTCTTAAAACTGTTGCTACACAATCAACCCACTAAAATATTTTCCTTGGCGAGAAGCTTCCACTGGATGAATCAGACACAAAACCTCTATCCCCAATCGCCACTTTCCTTAAAGTTCATTTCGCTTATGGTGATTTGAACAAGAGCGGCATGAGAAAACTGCTTTTCGTTGTACTCAAAGTTACCGTTTCCGGCATATTTTTGCATTATTGCGTCAAACCCTTTCTTTTTTTCATCGGCTTCGGTGAGCAGTCTTGCTGTTCCATAACCAATTACAGATCGATACCGGACGTCCCAATGACAAGCCTCTTCGTGTGGCATGAGCTCAACGCCGTAGTCAAGTTCAAAACAAACAGCGGGGTTTCGTGTTAGTATGTCTATCTTTTTTCCATTCATTTTTGAGTGGAAATAGAAATGCTTGCCATCGTAACCAAAATTTACCGGAACAACATAGGGCATATTGTTATCGGACATGGCCACCCTCAAAACAAGGGCGTTTGAAAGCACTTCTTTAATGCCAATTTCTTGATTTTTCTGACGTTCTTCAGGAGTCATAACTTATGGTTTAGGTATTTTGGTAAAGATAGGCAGTTTTTTTAAAGTCAAACGGCAATACTAATTTGGATGGTTTTTCAGGATTTGAAGCCGTTCGTGATAGAAACTGATTTTATAAATCTAGCAGTCAAATAGAGCCATTGCATTTTTTTGCAAATTACTGTTGGTATTTCAAAAAACACAACACGAAAATGGACTTGGTCGGTGGGCAAACTTTCCATCCTGCTCCCCAAAAAATACTATTTTTGCGATCACATATAAAAATGCATTAAAGGATGTCAGCATTGTATTTAAAAGAAATCCGGAGTTTTTTGAGTTCCCTGATGGGTTACGTCATTATTCTGGTATTTCTGGTGGCCATTGGCCTGTTTTTGTGGGTTTTTCCTACCGATTTTAACCTATTGGATTTCGGTTATGCTAACCTTGACGGACTATTTGTAATTGCCCCCTATATTTTTCTTTTTCTGGTTCCTGCCCTTACCATGCGCTCATTTGCCGAAGAAAAAAAAAGCGGCACCATCGAGCTGCTCTACACCAGACCTTTAACCGACATGGAAATCATACTGGCTAAATACCTGGCTTCATTTACCCTCATACTCATAGCCCTCGTGCCAACACTGGTTTATTATTTTACCGTTTATATGCTGGGCTTACCAGCCGGAAATCTTGATTCAGGAAGTATTTGGGGAAGCTACCTCGGTCTTTTATTTTTAGGTGGCGCATTTGCTTCCATCGGCATTTTCACTAGCTCAATTACTGATAATCAAGTTACTTCGTTCGTAATAGCGGTAATTTTGAGCGCGTTTATTTACATGGGATTTGAGTTGATCTACTCGCTTGATTTATTCGGCCCAATCGATTTGTTTATCAGATCGCTTGGCATCAGCTCACACTACAGCTCTATCAGCCGGGGCGTCATCGACACGCGCGACATCGTCTACTTTGTTAGCTTAATCGCTTTATTTTTATTCTTTACAAAATTCTCGCTGTCGCGAAGAAAATGGTAATCAAACAGTTGTAATGATGAAAGAAAAAAAAGTATCAGCCGTCCGACAATCCTGGATTCAGTTAACTCTTGTTATCGTCGCTATAATTTTAGTCAATTTAATAAGTTCGTACGTGTACACACGTATCGACCTAACCAACGAAAAAAGATACACGCTCTCACAAGAAACCCACGAACTACTGAAAAATGTTGACGATATCGTTTTTTTTAGGGTATATCTGGAAGGAGAATTTCCGGCAGGTTTCAAACGACTAAAACGCGAAACGAAAGAACTCCTCGATGAGTTCAGGGCATACAACAAAAACATTGCTTACGAATTTGTTAATCCCTCATCAAGCGAAAATCAGGCTGAACGTAATGCTACTTACCAACTGCTTATGCAACAGGGACTACAGCCTACCAACCTACAGGTAAAAACAAAAAACGGACTGGAACAACAGGTAATATTTCCGGGTGCACTCGTTACCTACCGCAACAACGAAGCTGCCATCGAATTGCTCGACACCCAGCTCAACGTTCCGCCCGAAGCGGTGCTGAATAATTCAGTTCAGAATCTGGAGTTCAAGCTGGCAAACGTGATAAAGAAACTTACCAGGCTAAAAAAACAGTCCATCGCCTTTATTGAAGGTCATGGAGAATTGACCGAAAAAGAGGTATTTGACTTGAGTCAGACGCTAGCCGAAGATTATGTAGTAAACAGGGTTAAAATCTCAGGACAGTTAAATGCCTTGGTAAACAGAACCCTTAAGGACTCAGTAAAGCAAAACTGGGAAATTTTACCAAAATATGCTGCTATTATTATTGCTGGGCCAGACTCGTTGTTTTCGGGAAAAGACCGCTTTATTATTGACCAGTATCTTATGTACGGCGGAAAAATACTGTGGTTTATTGACCCTGTTTTTGCCAGTATGGACAGCATTCAAAGTGCTGAAACAACCGTTTCCATTGAAAAGAACCTCGATCTGCAATCGCAATTATTTACCTATGGTGTCCGATTAAACAACAATTTGGTAATGGATTTGAATGCCATCGCCATTCCTATCCGCACAGGACAAGTTGGAAATCAGCCACAAATTGATTTTTTTCCATGGTACTATTTCCCCATGATTATGCCCACGTCGCTCCATCCCATTGTGAAAAACCTTAACGCCATAAAGTCGCAGTTTGTAAGCAGCATCGACACCACCAACCTGCCTGGCACAAAAAAGACCGTCCTGTTGAGCACATCGCCCTATTCGCGCATTGAGCCTGTTCCGGCGATGATAAGTCTTGGATTACTACGTGAACAACCCGACGCGAGGGATTATGTGGCACCACCACAGGCCATTGCCGTGTTGCTCGAAGGCACGTTTTTGTCAGATTTCCGCAACCGGATTCCCCCCGAAATAATCAGCGACAAAGGAATCGGTTTTCGTGAAGAAAGCCGCCCAACAGCCATGCTGGTAGTTTCGGATGGCGATCTTATCCGCAATCAATTCCAAATTCCACAAGGATATCCACTCCCTCTGGGCTACGATCAATTTACCAACGAAACTTATGGAAACAAAGATTTTGTGCTAAACGCCATCAATTACCTCACCGAAGGCGCCGGACTTGTTTCAATACGATCGCGTGAAACGAAACTACGACTTCTCGACAAATCGCTCGTTAACAGCAACAAAACCATGTGGCAATTAGTGAACGTAGTTGTTCCTATTGTGGTCATCGTGCTGCTTGGTCTTGCTTTTATGACAATACGAAAACGAAAATACACTAGATAGCATATGAAAAAAAATAAAGTTTTTGTTCTACTCCTGCTTGTTTTGGCATTGCCCGCCTTCTGGTTTTTAAAGGGTGATCAATATTCCACCTTAATAGAAAAGGAAGCCAACTTCTCGGTTGCCGACACATCTACAATCACCAAAATCTTTCTGGCCGACAAAAATCTGACTACCATGACGATTGAGCGGACAAAAAACGGCTGGCGACTTGATGGAAAAAACAAGGTCAACAGCCGCATGGTCGACAACCTGCTTAGTACCTTGTTGCGCGTTAAGGTAATGGCACCGGTCCCTCAAATTAGTCAGGAAAATGTGATCAAACGCATGGCATCCATTGGCATAAAAGTGGAAGTTTATCAGCATGCCTATCGAATAGATTGGTTCAACAAATTAAAATTGTTCCCTTACGAAAAGCTTTCAAGGGTATTTTATGTGGGCGATGTTACTCCCAACAATTTGGGAACATATATGTTAATGGAAGGGGCATCGCAACCCTATGTTACACACATTCCGGGCTTTAGAGGATTTCTTTCAGCACAGTTTACACCCAAAGCGGATGACTGGAAAAGTCATGAAGTGTTCAGACACCAGCTCAACGATATAAAAAGTGTTCAGATGGAGTTTTTGGAAAATCCTGAAAACAGTTTCAAAGTTGAAGTGATCGACAATGCGGGTAACTACCGATTAACAGATTTATCGAAAAACGCACCTGTAGTCAGCTACGACACTTTAAAAGTTCTGAACCTACTCACCTCATTTGGCGACGTAAGATACGAAACACGGATGAACAACCTGATGACCCAAGTAAGAATAGATTCTGTAATTCATTCACCTGGACTGTATGAAATTACTATAATAGACACAAACGACGATACAACTTTTGTTAAAATGTACAAAAAAGGAGCTGTACCCGACGAGGTTGCCGAAGCTACTTACAACACCCTTGTACCCGTAGACCACGATCGATTTTATGGTTTGATTAACGGTGGCGAAGATTTTGTTATCCTACAATACTACGTTTTCGACAAATTACTATATCCGCTTGGCTATTATGCCGAAGAAGGAGTTCAATAACCAAATTATTCTTGGGGTTTCATTATCACGCCTCGGTTGTGTTTTCCATCAATACGAATCAGCAATGGACTTGAAAAACGCACGTGCCGGATATACTTATTTTCGTACTCCGCTGGCATACTGTTTAGGTATTTTATATCGTACAAACCATCTTTAATAAAAGGATTGATGGTGAAATAACCCACACGGAAAGAAGTTAGGTTTTGAAAGAAATGTGTTCCCTGGCTAGGGTCGATGCGGTAGTTTGCCAATCCAGATTCAACGATAAGGCGTGCGGCGGAAATTTGCGGCCATTTTACAGGAATACCAAGCCATGGGTCACTTGATCCCCAGCGCCCAGGCCCTATCAAGATATAATTTCGGCCAGAAATTAAAAATTGACTGTTTATTTCATCCACATAAGTTACAAGTTCCTGATTATGTGCTGCGCTAAACGACTCAGTACGAATGTATACCACATCATACACATCGTCAATGGTTCCGTTTCCGAGTGCCGAATTAGAAACAATCAAACAATCATCATCATCTATTTTTGAGAAGTCAAGATTAACGCTTTCTTCTTTTATGGCTATAGGCCTTATCTGCAATAAGTTAAATG
>CAYWNI010000206.1:0-6202 GCA_964459525.1 uncultured Lentimicrobiaceae bacterium
CTACTTGCCCCCATGTACCGTGATGGTTTTGAAGTGGCAGAAGAAAGGCTCTATTTGTTTATGATGCAATATCTTGGCGGACCAAACACTTATAGTGAGCAACGTGGCCACCCAAGACTGAAAAAAAGACACGCCAACTTCACCTTGAACGAAGCCACCAAAAATAACTGGCTCAGGCATATGCATAAGGCGCTTAATCAATCAAAAATAAGCAATGAGCACAAGAAATTCTTATCTGATTATTTTATAAAAACGGCAGAGTTTCTAATCAGCTAGGCATCGTTAGCGGGATTATTAATGCGTTAAAATTCGACATTAATTTAAGGCATATAGCTTACAAGCGTGTGATCGTTTAAATAATTACGAAATTGTGTCGTCATGCGCAAGGTTAAATCCTCAAAAATACAATCTCCAAAAGGACATGCTTTATTTAAAGGACATTTAGATAATACAATTTTCCCTTCGATAGATTCGAATATTTCCAGCAATGTTGTTTCTTCAGGCTTTTTAACCAGCTCAAAACCACCGGCAGGTCCACGTTGAGAAGTTAGAAACCCGTCTCTAACCAATTTTTGTAAAATCTTGGAAACATGATACCTTGAGCTGCCCGTTACATCAGAAATAATGGTTGCATTCATCTGTTTTCCTTTCGCTTTTGCCACCAACACCATACTGTGTAATGCTATCGACACCGCTTCGGTAATATTCACAATTTTCGCCATTTATAAATTGGTATTTAGGTGGCTAAATTACACATAAATTGGCAGAAACATAGCCCAACATTCCGGTGATAAACGGAAAAAAACTGATATTTCTTTTGTATTAAAATGATAGCGTTGCCGATTCATTGATTTTTTTTATAGTTTAGCAACGCTTATGCCACACTGCAGGTTTTAAAAACCGATGGCTCTTTGAATATTTCGTAACCCCGATGTTATTTTTTATAGATGTAGCCTGAATCTAATACTATGACCAATTTAAAAAAGAAAGCCTATCTCGGAGTATTTGCACTCGCGATGATGAATGTTGCTACCGTGATGAGCCTACGTGGTTTACCCATGATGGCTGAAGAAGGACTCACGATGTTTTTTTACATCCTTTTTTCCTCGTTGTTATTTTTGATACCTGTATCGCTTGTAAGTGCCGAACTGGCTACTGGATGGCCACAAACGGGTGGTGTTTATCGGTGGGTAAAAATCGCTTTTGGTGCAAGAACAGGTTTTGTTGCCATTTGGCTTCAATGGTTACAAAACGTGGTATGGTATCCCACTGTACTTTCCTTTGCTGCTGGAGCTTTGTCGTACTTGTTTTTTGATAACACACTGGCAGAGAATCGCTTTTTTAATTTTGCCATAATTGTTATCGTATTCTGGTTGGCCACCCTTGTAAATTTCAAGGGAGTTAAGTTGGCTGGCAAACTCACCACTATCGGTGTTATTGGAGGTACTATTATCCCTGGATTATTGATAATCTCATTGGGTATAATCTGGTGGTTATCGGGAAATCCTCTCGAATTTCTGAAAGCCGCCCCTGGCGAAACGGTGACCTTCCTACCCAACTTTTCTAAATTCAGCACCGTTGCCTTTTTAGGGGGGATAATCCTACTTTTTGCCGGAATGGAAGTGCAGGCGGTACATGTTGCCGATATGGAAAATCCTGCCAAATAATATCCCAAAGCTATTTTTATCGCAATGTTTATCATCATTATCATTTTCACGATGGGGTCTCTTTCCATATCTGCTGTTATGCCTGCCTCTGACATCAGCCTTAATGCAGGCATCATGCAAGCATTCAAAGAGTTATTTACAAAATTCGGTATTGGCTGGTTATTGCCTGTTATGGGCTTTCTGGCTGCCTTTGGTGCGCTTGCCGGCGTTCTGGCATGGATTGCAGGCCCAAGCAAAGGCTTACTTGCTACAGCTACCGATGGCGATTTACCACCCTTTATGGCAAAGGTGAACAAATATGGCGTTCAGCAAAACATTCTGATTATTCAGGGAGTGATTGTTACGGGTCTCGCTTTTGTGTTTTTAATCATGCCAAATGTGAGCAGCGCCTATTTTGTGCTGTCGGTGCTCACTGTGTCTCCCTATCTTGTTATGTACCTTATCTTGTACGCTACTTTTATCAAACTCAGGTACAGCCAACCTGATGTTAAGAGAGCCTACATGCTTCCAGGTGGGAAAGTAGGTATGTGGCTTGTCGGCGGTATTGGTACGCTGGCAGTATTATTTGCTTTTATTATTGGCTTTTTCCCTCCGGCACAACTTGAGATAGGCAGTCCTACCTTTTATGTTTGGTTTCTGATTAGCGGGGTGGTTGTTTTTGTGGCCCTTCCTGTAATCATTGGGCGGCTAAAAAAACCTGAGTGGAAGTCAAACGCACCTTCTAAGTAGTTGATCGAAAAATGGGCAGAAAATGTAACTCCTGCTCATAATAATAAGCGTCATTTTATTTACAAACCTAACTTATTAGAATATGTCTTTACACGAAAAAAACACAGTCAGAAACAACTTACTTGATGATGTGTATGCTTCATCAGATTTAGCTAAGAAAATTCCTAGGTACAAATTTCCCCAAAAGGAAGAAAATGCCGCCCACATATATCAGGTTGTTCACGATGAGCTGATGATGGATGGTAACTCCAGACAAAATCTGGCCACATTTTGTTCTACTTGGGCTGAAGATGAAGTGCATAAATTGATGAATGAATCGCTTGACAAAAACATGATCGACAAAGACGAATATCCACAGACCGCTGAAATTGAAGAGCGTTGTGTGCATATGCTTGCCGACCTATGGAATTCACCCGAATCAGAAAATACTACAGGCTGTAGCACCACAGGTTCGAGTGAAGCGGCTATGCTTGGTGGGCTTGCCATGAAATGGCGCTGGCGCGATAAGATGCGTAAAGCCGGAAAAGCTACCGACAAACCAAACCTTATCTGTGGACCGGTTCAGATTTGCTGGCATAAGTTTGCACGTTATTGGGATGTAGAACTTAGGGAAATTCCCATGGACGAAGGCCGTTTGATCATGAATGCTGAAGAAGTGCTAAAACGCTGCGACGAAAACACCATTGGAGTAGTACCTACGCTTGGCGTGACCTATTCAGGACAATACGAACCCGTTAAAGAAGTTGCCGATGCCCTCGATAAGTTGCAAGCTGAAACAGGTCTGGACATTCCTATGCACGTTGACGGTGCGAGTGGCGGCTTTCTCGCTCCTTTTATCGATCCAGACTTGGAATGGGATTTTAGAATTCCACGGGTAAAGT
Organism: uncultured Lentimicrobiaceae bacterium; assembly: GCA_964459525.1. GTDB lineage: Bacteria > Bacteroidota > Bacteroidia > Bacteroidales > F082 > UBA6244. The sequence goes on from CAYWNI010000206.1 coordinate 3,278, forward strand.
CAATTAACTCCTCCGGACACAAATATGGTTTATCTCCATTGGGTGTTGGTTGGTGTATTTGGCGCAGTAAAGAAGATCTCCCTGAAGACTTGATCTTTAAAGTAAACTACCTCGGTGGTGAAATGGATACCTTTGCACTCAACTTCTCTCGACCTGCCGGTCAGATCATTGCACAGTATTATAATTTTCTGCGTTTGGGCCACGAAGGCTACCAGCGCATACAACAAGCTTGTTACGACACTGCCATTTATATTGGTAGTGAAATAGAAAAGCTGGGCCCTTTCAAGGTTATATACAACGGTAAAGGCGGAATTCCAGCTGTATTGTGGCAGATGAAAGAAGGCGAAAACCCAGGGTTTTCGCTGTTCGACCTATCCGACCGTCTCCGAACTCGAGGATGGCAGGCACCAGCTTATTCATTGCCAGCCAATTTGCCTAATGTAGTGGTTATGCGTATCATGGTGCGCCACGGAGTAAGCCGCGACTTGGGCGATTTGCTTGTGGCCGACATCAAGCGCAGCATGGAATACTTTAAAAACCATAGCATTACCACTCCGATGACGGAGGTAGAAGCTGGCGGTTTTCACCATTAACATTTTATTAGCGTTTTTAAAAAAAACCTGTCTTGATTTTCTTGGGCAGGTTTTTTTTTGTGTGACCTATTTATTTCTATTTTTGGAAAAGACTAAATACCGACATGGATCATATACTATCAATTACGCGTCAAACACTTACCATTACCCTCTTCGTAATGGCCATGATGTTAATTATCGAATACCTGAACGTTTTCACACGGGGAATTTGGAGTCAGGGGTTAAAAAGAAGTGCATGGAAGCAGATTTTAACTGGGGCATTTCTTGGTATAATTCCCGGCTGTTTGGGTGCTTACACTGCCGTTTCTCTTTATGTGCACAATGTAATTGGCATGGGGGCGCTGGTTGCAGCCATGATTGCCACCTCTGGTGATGAAGCTTTTTTTATGTTCTCAATTATCCCTGAAGCGGCTGTAAAACTACACATCATCATTTTTATCATAGCCATTGCAACCGGGTTTGCCGTGCAGGCATTCTACAAAAAAAAGCATGTCGCTTCTTGTTCTGACAAACAATTTGAAATACACCAAGAAGCGCTTGAATGTTCCTGTTTCGACGCCAAAGGAATTCGTAAACAACTGGCTAACATCACAAGGTTAAGATCCATAATTTTGGCTTTGTTAGCCTCTTTGCTTTTGTTTGTATTATTCTCACATGGCCACAACCACGGCCATGACATGCTCACCATTCCATCACTTGAAGTTAATGAACACCCAGAATGGATTCGATACACTTTTATTGCACTTTTGGCAATAACCATTTTTATTGTTGCAACGGTGAACGATCACTTTTTATCGGATCACCTATACAAGCACGTATTTAAAAAACACTTCTACCGGGTATTTCTTTGGACTTTTGCCACCTTGCTGGCGCTACACTTTTTAAACCACTATCTCGACATGGATAAAATTATCAACGATAATTTATTTGTCGTTTTGTTGGTAGCCGTTTTGGTGGGTATTGTTCCCGAGTCGGGCCCACACTTAATTTTTGTGCTACTTTTTGCCTCAGGCAATATTCCATTCAGCATACTTTTAGCTAGTTCTATCGTACAAGATGGGCACGGAAGTATACCCTTATTGGCTGAAACCCGCAAGGGATTTTTAACCATGAAAATAATCAACATGGCTGTTGGTTTGCTCGTTGGAGGCGTTGGTCTAGCCATGGGGTTTTGATGTAAATCAATAGTTTAACAAACGTTTTTCTCACACCAATTAATCTGTATTATGTTGCGGTTAAAAAATTACTGGTAATTTAGCCATTCGTTTCAGCACGTAACAGAAAAACGAGAGATTGTTTATACAACAAATGAAAACAGAAATCAACTTTATAAAATAATTTAATTGTTATCGCCATGAAAAAATTATGGATTGTTCTTATCATTATTGCTGTATTGGGATTCGTAGGATACAGTTGGTTTAAAGGTATTTACAACGAAATGGTAACCCTATCCGAATCGGTAGACGGCCAATGGGCACAGGTTGAAAACGTGTACCAACGTCGTGCTGACCTGATTCCGAATTTAGTTGAAGTAGTAAAAGGCTATGCCTCGCATGAAAAAGAAACCCTTGAAGGCGTCATCAATGCCAGAGCAAAAGCCACTTCAACCAATATTGATGCCAGTAATCTGAATGCCGAAACTTTTGCCAAATTCCAACAGGCGCAGGAAGGACTTACCGGGGCTTTGTCGAAACTTATGGTTGTTGTAGAGCGCTATCCAGACCTGAAAGCCAACCAGAATTTCCTTGAACTTCAGGCACAGCTGGAGGGCACAGAGAACCGTATTACCGTTGAAAGACAAAAGTTTAAAACACCTACATTAAACTCTTTCCTAAAAATATGCTGGCCGGCACGTTTGGCTTTTTACCAAAACCTTATTTTGCGTCGCAAATGGGAGCCGAAACAGCACCCAAAGTTTCCTTTTAAATTTATAATACCATCATCATGAGTACAGCAGCAAAAAATCTGTTTGATAAAGAAGAAAAATTAGCTATTAAGAAAGCCATTTTAAATGCTGAGTTGGACACATCAGGTGAAATACGGGTGCATATTGAAGGAATTTGTGAAGGGGAAGTTCTTGACAGATCAGCCCATGTTTTTACAAAGTTAAAAATGGACAAAACGCAAATGCGGAATGGGGTTCTGTTTTATTTGGCGGCCGACAGCAAAAAATTCGCTATCGTTGGCGATGCAGGGATAAACAAAGTAGTTCCAGAAGATTTTTGGAATGTAATTAAGGATAAAATGACTGTACATTTTAATGAAGGTCGATTTGCAGACGGCTTAATCGAAGGCATCCAAATGACTGGCGAAAAACTAAAAAAGCATTTTC
>CAYWNI010000207.1:0-6057 GCA_964459525.1 uncultured Lentimicrobiaceae bacterium
GGTAACTGCGGCAATACCAAGCGCTGGAAGTAAGTTTTTAAACTGGCCAAACATGCCATTGGTACGTGTTCCTGTTGTGCGTAACTCATTCATGCGGCCTGATACAGCATTTAATTCGCCTTGTAATTTTTTCCACTCCTTGGTGCCTGGGGTGGTGTTATCCATTTGGTTTTTAAGTCGGCTATACTCTTGCCTTAGTTGCTTGCTTGTTAGCGATGTTAAACCCAACTCGCTGCGTAATTGCCCCATTTTGGCTTTGTTTACGCCAATGGTGGCATTATTGGCCTTTATTTGGGTAGCTAGGTTTTTATACTCCTGAGTATTTTTTTTGCCGTTGGCTTCCATCTTCTGCATTTCGACACGCAGATCCTTATTTGTTTTTTCGAGTTGTTTGGTGGCTTGTTCCACTTGGTTCAACTCCTTCATGGCTGGCTTTCCGTTAACGTCGAGCGTCCATTTTAATGTATCGTCAGTTAGTGTTTTACCCATTTTGCTTCATTATTATTTGGGCTCTTGTTTCGTTGCCTCCAACTGATGCAAGCAGCCTGTTATACATTCTCTCTCTTACTTCTTCGGTAAATCCGTAGCTTAATTTTTGCCAGGTGTTGTTGTACAAAATGCCAAAAACAATGCGGTTGTACAGGTGATACCCTTCGCGTTTGGCTATGGATAAGGTTCGCCGTTTGTCGGGAATATCCAAAAAACGAGAATAGGCCAATACGCGCATGCTTAATTTTGCTGCTCCATCCTGATTAGCTACCGAAAAATGCCCTTGCAACGATCGCTTTAACTCTCCACTTTTGTGTTTTCCTTCGTTAAATAAACCCCATTGTTCAGCAGTTTCGGTCTGCATTTCGCGTATAAGTTTGGCCGTATCGGTTAGCACGTTGCCCATAAATTCAGTTTTTACACGGGCTGATAAATTCGCTTTGCTGGCTTGTGGCGCTATCATGACAATACAGTTACATTGTTACTGAATGTTGCGGTAAATCCCATGTTGTTGTACAATAGCATGGGTTCGATGGGGGCTATTTTAAAACTACCTTCAATAAAATGGCCCAGGTGGCAAATGGGTTCGGTATCGCTATCGTTGTCTTCAATCATTTGGTTAACGATGGCTGAAACAAGTGCCAGGCACTTATCCATAATTAAAGCTTCCTCTATGGTATCAATGTTTCCGTTTTTGTACGGATAGCCCACAGTTAACGCCAAACTTATGTTTGATTCGCGGGCTCCGGCTCTGTTTTCCGTATCGGTGTTAACTGCTCCGTATTCGAGTAACAGAAAAAACCCATTGGTGTTTTTGAGTTTTACGCTCAATACCATTTCACTCGTGCTAAATACCATTTCTTCAATTTCGGGCAATAGCGGACTGGGTAGGTTTTGAATGGCTGTTTTTAATGCCTGGTAACCGGGGTATTTTTCGGTTGAGCTGGCAAAGTTGTTTAATACGCCTGCGCGTGCCGGAAACTTAGCAAAATAGGTGATAATGTTGGTTAGTATGTTCATAGCATTTGTATTGTTTCGATTGACATATTAAGGTTTTGGGCTATTTCGTGGGTTTTCATCTTATAGCCGCGTAGGGTGTTCACGGTGTCTTTTAGTTGCTTAAACATTAGGTTTAGCAAGTCTTTTATATTGAGTAATCCCAATTGTTCGCGGCCTCCATATCCTTCTTTACTCAGGCTATACAGGTGTTCTACCATGCCCAAACTTATTTTTTCGGATTTGGGTTCGGTTGCTTCTGATTTGTTAAACAAAATACTCCAGGCACTACGTTCCATTAAATACTCTTGGATGCTCTGAAAAAAGAAATACACGCCTGTAAGTATTCCGGCATTATTGGTTAGGGTGGTTTGTGCTGTTTTTTGCACTTCAACACTGTTATAAGTAGCTCTATCCTTGCGGTACAAAGCGGCCATTAACCCGTGCATATATTTAATATCGTTGGTTTGATGGTACAGTTTGTAATAATCGAGTGCGTCGATATATTCATCGGCCAGAATATCGGTAGTAAGTATGTTGTTATTGTCGATATTCCACAACGGACCATAATACATGCCTGTGGCGTGGTGTATGGTTGGTATGTGGTTGCGGTCGATATCCAGATTAATCGAAATGCGGTATTTAAGCAAATTGCCCACCATTTTAAGCTGCGCAACCTCGTGAGGTTCGCCTATTTCAAAGGGGAAGTGGGTAGTTAACCGCTTGCGCAATTCTGGCGAAAGTACATCGAGTATTTCGGGATCGGTGTATTGGGGTTTAAATACAAACCTAATCATGGAGGCCAGTATATGCAGGTTGTCGTTTATTTGCTGCTGATCGGATTCGTTATAGCGCTTACGCGACCGCTTGTAACCTGTAAGCACTTCGAGCAAACGTAAGCGGGCATCGAAAAACGATAGTTTGCCCGATTGTACCTGGGCAATTACACCACACACGCCAATATATTGCACGGGGCTAAGCTCGGCCCATTTATCGGGAATGTTGATTAATCCGGTGGGGGTGTTTACCTCGATCATAGGGCGCTGTAAAATTTACGGTCGGGGTTGGTGTTGGCTTCAAATTTGGTGTATTGGGTTTCGCCTTCGGGCACATCGGCATCGGCTACTTTGGCCGACGTATAAACATCAAGCTCGTGCAGGTAGTTGGTGGCGCGGTTATCGATGGCGGCACGAAGTTTTTCTTTTAAAAACTGATAATCGTCGTGTTTGCTGCTCATGTTGTTGGTAATGCTTTGCCGGATGCTAATAGGCAGGTGCATGGGATCGAGCCTTAACAGGGCTTCGGCTATGGCTTTGTAAGCCAAAAAGCGTTTTACCTTAATGAGTTTTACGGCATCGGCAATGGTGTATGGTTCGGTAATGCGGGGCTGGATGTACTCTTTTATTATTTCGGCAATAATAAACCGGATGCGGATGTAAAAGGCTGCATTTTTATCGATGCTGTGGTATTGGTCAAACTCTTTGTAGTTGGCGAAAATGAGCTTTGCAAGGTCGGCATATTGGCTACTGGCTGTCCACTCTTCGATATCGGCTTTGTTTTCGTTCAAAAAGTCGATCAGGTTGTTGGTTTCAATCCAAGCGGTTTGCATTAGCTTGTCTTTGGCCTCGTCGGTTTGATATTTAAAAGCGGATGTTACGTTGTCGGTTTTTACCACCGTAATACCTGCATTTGAAATATTGAGTTGCAGCCAAATAAAATGATGGTACAAAGCCATATTGGCCAACGGAGCTAAAAAAGCGTTAACTAACTTATCGTTTAGCGTTGTGCCTGTTGCGCTATAATCGCCCGAATTAAAATGGGTAAGCATACGATCCCACACGGTTTTAGCCACCACATCTTTAAGGTCGTTGGCGGCCAGCGAAAGGCTGCTTTGTATGTTGGCAATATCGAAACTTAGGTTTACCTGCGAGGCGGCGGCTTTAAGGTCTTCGCCTGTTATAAAGGGGTATTTGTGCGTAGTTGGCATGGCTTATTTATTTTCGGTGGTGGCGTTTAATCTGTCTTTAGGTGCAAGCTCCTCTTGGCGTTCGGGCATGTTGCGCATAAAGCCCAGCAGTATGTTGTTTTGCTTGAGCTGTGGAAAATTGAGGTGCATGGCGGCGTTTATGTCGTTGGTAATAAATTCTTCGGCATAGCTTAGCGAGTTCAGGTATATGAGGTAGTTGTAGTAAGCGCCCGATCCTGAGGCCGAAAAAATCCCGTCTTTGGTTACGTTGCTTATGCTGGGATCGAGTCCTTTGCCTGCCAGTATTACTTCAACAGCGCGTTTGTCGAAGTCGATTATTGATTTTACAAATTCGGCATACTTTACCGGGATGTCTTTAAACTCCCATTCTTCTACTCCGTACTCGGTTTGAAACTTACGACTTACAAATGTTTTGCCTTGGTTTTCGCCCGAACCTGAAAGCATCCCGCTAAGGGTTTCCATTTTCATGTCGATAAGGGCGTTTACCATAGCGAAGTTAAACTGAGTGCCAATATCGGTAAGACCGTCGTACTCGGTAATAAGGTCAATTCCTTGCTGTTCGCGGCTTTGGTTTTGTTCGCAAATTTCGCGCAAAGTGGCTGTTTTTTGCTCAATCCAAGCATTGGGGATGAGTACGTGCAACTTTGCCGAAAGGCTATTTTTTAAATACGAGTTAATGTATTTAGGATTCAGGTTACTACCCGAAATCCATTCTTTAAGTCCGTAGTAAAACGATGGAAAAGAATATACTTCTTCGCCAAATCCGAAATCGCGCACGTAGTTAACTGCCACAGGGTAGCGCAACGGGTTGGCGGCATCAAAGCGGGCAAACTCTTTTAGGTCGGCATTGGTGCCACGATACCACAGGCCATAAAGTACCAGGTCGAGCAATTCGTCTTCAATCGGATCGCGTAGGTCGAGCTGGCGGCGGGTAGCCAATCGGGTGCGGGTGCTGGTCATGTATTCTAATCCACGAACGGGCATAGGGCCGCCTGTGCGCCTCGATCGGTTAAAAACCCACTTACTAAATATACCTTCGGTGTAGTAATACTCGCGAATAACGCGCTTTAGGTAGGCACGCATATCGTCGGCTAGTCCGGCTTGTTTCCAGCTATTGAGCCATTCCCACACTTGCGGATGGGTAGCTTTGGGGATGGGGATGCGGGTTTTTTTATTGCCTTCCATTTTTTCCTCAAACAACTCAGGCCCTTGTCCGTACATGTAGCGTACTTGTTTGTTTAAAATTTCGGGCAAAAGGTGGTTATTTTTAACCAGTTCGCGCAAATCTTCGGGCACATTGTTGTATTTGCCATAAGCGGCCACGCTGTAATCTACCAGCTTAAACACTTCGGCATACACATAAATGGAATTCATTTCGGCTTTTTCGGCCTCAATGCTGGCTTGGTCGGCATGTTTAATAATTTCAAACGATACCACGGCGTTTTCGCCATCGTATGCTAGTCCACGGTTTTGGTAACGTTGTATCATGGTGTAAAATGGTTTACTTTAAGTAACTTAAAATCGGGCGGAAAGGCCACAAAACGGATAAGTTTGCGAAAGCACAAACGAGGTTCGTCCTTATCGAGATTGAGATAAGGTAAATACATATCGCTGGGTTTAATAAAATCGTCGTCGGGCAAAGCCGGGCGCACACGGGCACGCTCAACCACGCGCATGCCAGTTGTTTGGCGGCGTTTTACGTTGTAGGTAAGGTGGTGCAGGGTAAAATGCTGGTGGGTGTGCCTAAGTTGGCGCATTTGGTTAACAGCTTCTATAATGGTAATGGTTTGCATATGGGCAAAGATGCAGCACGGGAAAGGGAAACGAAAGGACAAAAAAAGCCCCTGTGGGGGCAGGGGCAAAAGAATGGTACAATCACTAAACTTTAAAAGATGACAAAATTACAACACAAATGTAGTAATTTATTTTGACAACTCAATTTCAATTGACTTAAAATTAGCTAAATACTTGCCAACGATTCGCCCGAGGGCTTGCGGATGATCTTCTGTGGCTATAATTGCCAATTTATGCTCATTGCTAATTAGGTTTCCATCTTTGTCGTAACCATACTCGAGCAATTTATCTTCAACACGTTCAATAACAATGCGGCCAATAAGTAAAGGATCAACACCGCTTTTAATGCTCGGTTTTACCTCAATTTCATAAAACGCGTTAAATTCCTGTTTTATGGTTTCAACATCTACTGAAACCGCCTTTTGGTTCAATATTTCAGGATATTTGAGATACATTTGACTTGCAAACTTCACTGCCAGTCCAATGCTCAAAAATTCGGCAATAATAAATTCGTTGGTATTGTTACTTTTTAGCTGAAAGTAAAATTCGCCTTCTTCAGGATTGTATATTAACCCTGAAGGTACTTTTGTTTTAAATAGCTTTTCAGCTATTTCAGTCATTATTTTTTTCATGATTATTTTATTTAAAAAGTTGCTGATAGATATTTATATGGTCTGGTTCATCTTTGTACCAGTCTGACATCATATTTTTTATGGAAGCAATAAATAACTCATATTCATCCCAAAGTAATTTAATACGTTCGGGTTTTACACCTTTTAGTGTTTTAATTT
>CAYWNI010000208.1:0-6054 GCA_964459525.1 uncultured Lentimicrobiaceae bacterium
TTACCTCGTCATTTTTGCGACTTTCGGGATAAACAGGCCACTGCCAAGGCAGGAAAGCACGTTCGAGGTGTGGCATCATGGCCAAATGCCGGCCATTGTTGCTGCAAATTGCCGCTGCCGACCAATCGGAACCGTTGGGGTTGCCGGGATAAAGCTCGTAACTGTATTTCATCACCAACTTATATTTGTCGCTGTAGTATGGAAAACTGAATTTTCCTTCACCATGTGCCACCCATGCTCCCAGGCGACATCCTGCCAATGTGCTCAGCATCACTGAATTATTCTCCGGAATATTAAGATTGATAAACCCCGACTCAAATTTAGCGGAATCATTGTGCAGCATTTTAACGCTTTCGGGATGTTCGGGATAAATCAAATCCAACTCAACCATAAGCTGACAGCCATTGCAAACACCCAAGCTCAACGTGTCTTTACGGGCATAAAAACACTCCAATGCTTTGGCAGCCTTTTCGTTGTATAAAAATGCACCAGCCCAGCCCTTGGCCGAACCCAGCACATCCGAATTGGAAAATCCGCCCACGAACACGATAAAATGCACATCGCTTAAATCCTCACGTCCCGAGATTAAATCAGTCATGTGTACATCTTTCACATCAAATCCGGCCAGATACATGGCATAAGCCATTTCACGGTCGCCATTAACTCCTTTCTCACGAATAATGGCCGCTTTAATTCCGGATAGTTTCCGGCGTGTAAGATCAATGCCAAGATCGGATGCTTTTCCGGTAAACGTTTTATTAAAACTAAAACCCAAGTCTTGCCGTTTGTAATTATGAAAGCGACAGTGGGCATGTCCCTCACCACTTTGTTTTTTGTCGAGCAAGTATGAAGTTTCAAACCAAACATCACGTAGGCGGTCGATATCCAGACGAACTGGGTCGTTTTTATCAGTCAACAAGGTAACAACACGCTCATTAACAACCTGTCCAATAAGCTTAAACGAAACACCGTGTACCGAAAGCAGTTGCTCAACAGCCTCACGGTTTTCAATCTGAATGATGATTCCGGGGTTTTCGCTGAACAGCAATTTTACCAAATCTCTTTCTTCAAATGAATCCAGGTTGATTTCCATACCGTGATCGGTGTTGGCGAAATTCATTTCCAGTAACGTTGTTACCAGCCCACCTGCACTGATGTCGTGACCTGCCAGAATCAATTGTTTCTCAATCAATTCCTGCACGGCGTTAAATGCTTTTGCAAAATCAGCAGGGCTAGCTACATCTGGTACTTTTTTACCAAGTTTATTTTGGGTTTGAGCAAAGCTACTTCCACCAATTTCTTTGGGGCTTCCCGAAAAATCAATGTAAAACAAGGGCAATCCAGCTTTTGGAACGATTACAGGAGAAACCCCTTTGCGTATGTCCGTTACCTGAGCGACAGCCGTAACAATCACTGTTCCTGGCGCATAAACCACATCGCCGTTAGGGTATTTCTGTGTCATCGACAGTGAATCTTTGCCCGTAGGAACATTTATTCCAAGTTCGACAGCAAAATCGCTTAAGGCTTCCACAGCCTGATAAAGCCGTGCATTTTCTCCCTTATTTTTTGCTGGCCACATCCAGTTGGCACTTAAGCTCACCCCTTTGAGTTGGTTGGTGAGCGGCGCCCAAATCAGGTTGGTAAGTGATTCGGCAACAGCCAATCGCGAGCCCGCTGCGGGATCTATTAATCCACTTACAGAAGCATGACCCAAAGCGGTGGCCATTCCAGCCTTGCCTTGGTAATCGAGTGCCATGATTCCCAGGTTGTTCAACGGCAACTGGACAGCTCCGGCAGTTTGTTGCATGGCAACCTTACCTGTTACCGAACGATCGACTTTATTCGTCAGCCAGTCCTTGCAGGCTACCGCTTCAAGTTTAAGCACCTGAACAATGTATTTTTCAATTTGACTTTCCTGATAGGCAATCTCCTCAAAGTCTGGCTTTTCTATGGTATCTTCCAAAACAGTCTTTGGCGGTTTCCCGAAAAGGTATTCAAGCTTTAAATCGACAGGACAAGCATCGCTATCAGATTTCACCACAAAAGCCTGATCGCTGCTCACCGTACCCACTTTATAAATGGGGGCACGCTCGCGCAAAGCAACCGCTTCAAGGGTTTCGTAATCCTTTTCCTTAATAACCAGCCCCATCCGTTCTTGAGATTCGTTACCAAGTATTTCCTTGAATGAAAGCGTGGTATCGCCTACTGGGAGGCTAGCAATATCAATCTGTGCACCAGAGTTTTCTACCAACTCAGACAAACTGTTCAGATGACCTCCAGCTCCGTGATCATGAATAGAAACAATGGGATTATTTGGCAATTCGGCCATTGCCCTGATGGCATTCATGGTACGTTTTTGCATCTCAGGGTTAGCGCGTTGCACAGCGTTTAGCTCGATCTGGTTTCCAAACTCACCGGTAGCCACGCTCGAAACAGCACCTCCACCCATGCCAATGCGGTAGTTATCGCCACCCAAAACAACAATAATGTCGCCTGGCTGTGGTTCGTCTTTATGGGCATCAGCTTTTTTGCCATAGCCAATCCCGCCGGCTTGCATAATAACTTTATCGTAACCGAAACTCTTATTGTTTTCGTGGTGCTCAAAAGTGAGTAAGCTTCCATTTATAAGCGGTTGCCCGAATTTATTACCAAAGTCGGAAGCACCGTTACTTGCTTTTATCAGAATTTGTTCAGGCGACTGATACAACCATTTTCGAGGTTCAACCGCAAATTCCCATTCACGTGCCGGATTATTTCGGGTATAGCTAGTCATATAAACCGCAGTTCCGGCAAGGGGCATACTCCCCTTCCCTCCTGCCATGCGGTCACGAATTTCGCCGCCTGTTCCGGTAGCAGCACCATTAAATGGTTCCACCGTGGTCGGAAAATTATGGGTTTCGGCCTTTATGGAGAGTACTGTGTCAATATCATTAATCTGAAAAAAATCAGAGGTGCTTTGCGAAGCCGGGGCAAATTGCTCGATGGAAGGGCCTAAAACGAAAGCAACATTGTCTTTGTAGGCGGAAACCAAAGCGTTGGGATTGGCGGCGGCAGTTTTTTTTATCAAGGCGAATAGACTGTCCTTCATTTCGACGCCATTGATGATAAACGTGCCGTTAAATATTTTATGACGACAATGTTCAGAATTTATCTGCGCAAAGCCATAGACTTCAGAGTCGGTTAATTTTCGGCCAATTTTTATTGCTACCTCACCAAGATAATTAACCTCATCGGCACTAAGCGCCAAACCTTCATTTTCATTGTAAAGAGCAATGTCATCGATGTAACGGATAGGAGCGGGCTGCTCAGGAATGTCAAAAACTTGCTGGTCGATGCCATCATATTTTTGTTGCAGCATTGGGTCAAAGGTGGGGTTTTCGTCAAATGAACGGGTGAACACCTCTATACGGAGGATACCGTTAAGCCCCATGTTCTGGCATATTTCAACAGCATTGGTACTCCAGGGAGTAACCATTTCTTTACGCGGGCCAACGTAAACACCTTCAAGAAATTCATGCTTGATATGTTTTGCACCACCAAAAAGCCATTTTATTTTTTTGCGGTCATTATCAGACAGTTGCGCATTTAGATGAACCAAATAGAAAACCCTGTTATCGCTACCAAAGAAATACACCATGATGAAGAAAATTTGAAATTACCGAAAATCAGGTGCAAAGATAGAAAAGCAAAAATGAGGCTGAAAATATTTTCTTACAATTAGATAAATTTAATTTTCCTTTTCTTTGGGCAGCTCAGCCTCTGAAACGCCAAACACTTCATGGGGTTCAGCATTACCGATAGGCTCAATGTGCAGCAGCACGTCATAAACGTTGGCAACAGCTTTCTTAATCTCAGCTTCCACTTGCTCTCCCGCACGATGCGCTTCACTTAATGTTAACTTTCCATCCATCTCGATGTCGAGTGCGATCACATACAAGTTGGCCATTTTGCGCACCCTGATTCTGTGCGGGTTAGCTACACCCCCAACACGCTTTGCCGCTGTAAGAACCTGCCTGTAAATCTCTGGCGAATCTATGCCATCCATCAGCTCGCGGTTGGTTTCCATAAATATGCGAAAAGCGATAAACATGATGTAAAAACTTACCAAAAAAGCAGTTATTATATCAATAACAGGCATATTGAACACGAAAGTAAAAACCAAGCCCAACAAAACGGAAACGGAAATCACCACATCATTTTGCATGTTTCGGGCATTGGCTATAAGCATAGCGCTTTCGATTTGCTTACCCGTTTTATGCAAATACCACGAAAGCAATAACTTGCCAACGATAGAAACGCCAACGATGTATAAAACAAATGCTTTGGGAAGAACAGGGTCAATTGGATGAAGCAGCTTGCTAAAAGAAGAAATAGCAAGCTGTGCCCCAGCAAAAAAGATAATGAAAGCCAATAGTTTTGTTGCCAATGTATCGGCTTTTTGATAGCCGTATGGATATTTTAAATCGGGTGGTTTAGCAATAATATAAGCTGTGTACAAGGTAATTAGAGAAGTAAGAATGTCGCTAGCTGAATCAACGCCATCGGCAACCACGGCGAGGCTACCTGCAATTAAACCCGCCGTGATTTTCATCGCAGCCAACGCAGCATTGCCAAAAATGGCGATACGTGAAGCAAATATTATTTTTTTCTCGCGCGGTTTCATCGGACTATTCAAGATGAGCAAAGATAAAAAAAACGGTCTCCCTGACAAACGCAGAAAGACCGTTGTAATGTTACAGAAAAACTACTATCGTTGTTCTCCTAAAAACCGTTCGCTTTCAATGGCAGCCATACAACCTGTTCCAGCAGCAGTAATCGCCTGACGGTAATGCTTGTCCTGCACATCACCAGCGGCAAATATTCCAGGAACATTGGTTGCCGTTGAATCAGGCTTTGTAATCAAATAACCAGTTTCATCCATGTCGAGCTTATCTTTGAAAATGGTTGTGTTGGGCGTATGACCTATGGCAACAAAGAAACCATCAATGTCAATTTTACGTTCTACACCTGTTTTATTGTTTAACACGATGGCACCGTTGAGCGCTTTAATAAAACCACTTTCCGTACCAACGATTTCTTTCACTTCGCTATCCCAGAGGATTTCGATGTTGGGTGTACGCAAAACACGGTTTACCATAGCTTTTGAAGCCCTAAGCTCATCGCGGCGGTGAATTAAATACACTTTATTTACGATATTGGCCAGGTAGGTTGCTTCCTCAGCAGCAGTATCGCCACCGCCCACTACGGCAACATCTTTTCCTTTGTAGAAAAAGCCATCACAGGTAGCGCAAGCGCTAACGCCTCCGCCTTTAAATTTTTCTTCTGATTCAAGACCGAGGTATCTGGCTGTGGCACCTGTAGAAATAATGACAGTCTCTGCCATAATCTCTGTTCCATCGTCTACCAAAACTTTAAACGGGCGGTTGGTTGTGTCAATTTCTGTTACCATTCCCCAGCGCACTTCGGTACCAAACCGTTCGGCTTGTTTTTTCAAGTCCTCCATCAAACGAGGGCCGTCAATACCCTCGGGATACCCCGGAAAATTGTCCACTTCTGTTGTTGTAGTAAGCTGTCCCCCGGGTTGCATTCCTTCATACATCAATGGTTTCAGGTCGGCACGAGCGGCGTAGATGGCAGCAGTATATCCGGCAGGGCCTGAGCCAATAATCAAACATTTGGTTGTTTCCATTTATAATATATTTTAAGTCTAAATTTTCTGACGAGTGATATCTTTTTGGCAAAGATAATGCCAAAACCAAAGTGATTGTAATACGCTATAAAATATGTCAGAATGACTGACAATTAATACCAATACGATAAGCTAAAGAACGAATAGAAGCATCGGGGTTTGGGCAATCCGTTTTTTTACCTCAAGTAATGAATAAGGCAATCAAAAAAAACTTATTTTTGCAGCCTTGTTTGAGCAGCCACTATTTTTTGTGGCAATCTCTTACAAATCGGGGTGTGGTGCAGTTGGCTAGCATGCTTGCATGGGGTGCAAGTGGTCGCCCGTTCGAGTCGGGCCACTCCGACAAAATAAAGCCTTGAATTAGA
>CAYWNI010000209.1:0-5939 GCA_964459525.1 uncultured Lentimicrobiaceae bacterium
TTTAATTAAGTCTATTTTTGATAAAAAAATGAGGTATATTTGTTTTCTCCAACAATTTTAAAATTGATATGAGATCTTCATTTTTATCCTATATTTTGGTTTTTTTGTTTGCCTCTAACATTGCCTTGGCTAATGTTGGTGAAAAACCTCAAAAAAATGAGGAACGGCCTAAAGTTGGGCTTGTGTTAAGCGGGGGTGGAGCAAAGGGCTTTGCTTATATCGGATTGTTTAGGGTGCTCGAAGAAGTTGGCCTTCCGGTTGATTATGTGGCAGGTACAAGCATTGGTAGTATCATGGCAGGCTTATATTCAGTAGGTTATAGTGCTGATGAAATCGAGCGTGTAGTGCGGGAACAAAATTGGGACATGGTATTACGCGATGAAATACAACGAAAGTATGTTTCTTATGAGGAGCGAAGTCTTTGGGAAAAATCAATCGTCTCTTTGCCATTGGATAAACGAAAAATTGGTCTAAATAGTTCTTTGTATTACGGTCAAGAGGTTAATCTCATTTTGAACCGTTTTTTTAGCCCTGTTTGGGATGTTACCGATTTTAATAAACTGCCAATTCCATTTATGTGTGTTGGTACGGATTTGTTTAACGGTGACGCTGTAACGCTGACAAATGGTTATTTGCCAATGGCTGTTAGGGCAAGCATGTCTATTCCGGGTTATTTTTCGCCCACCCTTTATCAGGGAAAGTACTTGGTTGATGGTGGTGTAGTTAATAATTATCCTGCCGCCGACCTAAAACAAATGGGTGCGGAGTATCTTGTTGGCGGAGATGTGCAGTCGCCGCTGAAAAATAATATTGATGAGTTATCGTCAGTTACCATTATTATTGACCAAATAATATCTTTTCATCGTGAGGGGGCAAATAAGGAAGCCAGAAAACTTATTGATTTGGACATCCCTTTTGATGTGTCTGAAGGGATGATGGATTTTACGAAGTATGATTCCATTATTGCTCAGGGTGAGCGGGTAGCTAGAGCTTATTATCCACAATTGAAACGGCTTGCTGATTCTTTAAATGCAATTGAATACCGTGCACCTCGGAAAATGGAGGCCAAGCCATTGGAAACTATTGATATATCAGATATAAAATATCAGGGTCAGGATAAAATGTCTACTATTTACTTGGATAATTTCTTTGAAGATTTTGAAGGTAGAACCGTCGAATTTGACGAGATTGAAGATAAAGTAACCTCGCTTTATGGTACAGGTTTTTTTAAGTATGTATTTTATGAGCTTGAAAAAGCTGATGATGGTCGTGCAAATCTGATCGTTATTCTTGAAGAAGGAGCGCCCGGTTATGTGTCTGCCGCCATTCATTACGATGCTGATTATCAAGGAAGCCTCATGCTGGCAGGCGTTTTTCGCAATGTGCTTGGCCACCGAAGCAAGTTGTTTACAGAACTGATTCTAGGAACAAGCCCTCGGTTTAGTGCATTTTATACAATTTCAAATGGGCTAAAACCAAGTTTTGGTAGTGAATTGGAGTTGTATAGTTTTGGGTTTCATATTTTTGATGGGCCAAAAAAGATTGCCAAGATTGATTTTTCTGCCTTAAATATTTCTGCTTTTTTAACACAAATTAGAGGAAACGTGCTGAACTGGCGCTTTGGTTTGGAGTACGAACTTTTTAGAGTTAAACAGGATGTACAAATAGATCCTTCCATAGATAGTCTTGCGGGTTATAACTCATTTGGTAATGCATTCATAAGTCTAAATGCCGATACCCGTGATAAATCATATTTTTCTACAACAGGGTTTGTATTAGCCGCAAAGGCCTATTATGTTGTGCCGCTTGTTGATAACTGGACTAGAGATTTGTTTTCAAATTCGCTTGTATTTTATGTTAAATACCAGCAAAATATTAAATTGTCTGACCGCTTTGTGTTGCGTCCAGGAATATTTGCTGGTGGTACACTTCGAGATGAATCTCCACCATTGCAGCATTGGTTTGGCGTAGGTGGACTTAACGAAATAAACTACGTGGATAATTTGGCACCCTTTGCTGGTTTGCATTTTGTTCAGCGATACGGTTACTATGCTGCTGTAGCACGAATGCGTCTGCAATACAATGCTTTCGGTAAGTTTTATCTTACTTTGTTGGCCGATGCCGGAAATTTGAATGATGATCCCGAATCTGTTTTTTTTGTGAAAGATGCCATGATGGGTTATGGAGGAACCCTAAGCTACGACAGTTTTATTGGTCCGGTGGAGTTGAGCATTATGGGCTCTAATCTCAATGAAGGAGTTATGTTGTTTTTGAATATAGGTTTTGCATTTTAACATAGATATTGACAATGAAGTATAAAAGAATTTTATTGAAACTTAGTGGTGAAGCCCTCATGGGTAGTCAGCAATATGGAATTGACTCTGCAGTTTTGAGTGCGTATTGTGCCGAAATAAAAGATGTTTCTGATTTAGGAGTGCAAGTGGCAATTGTAATTGGAGGTGGAAACATTTTTAGAGGTATGCAAGGGGTAGCAAAAGGCTTCGACCGTGTTCAGGGAGACTATATGGGCATGATGGCCACGGTAATCAACTCAATGGCACTACAAGCAGAGCTTGAAAAACAGGGAGCTAAGGTGAGATTGATGTCAGGATTGCGTGTTGAACCTGTAACCGAGCTTATGAATGCCAAGCAAGCCATCCGCTATCTTGATGAAGGCCATGTAGTTATTGTTGCCGGCGGGACGGGCAATCCTTATTTTACAACTGATTCCGCATCTGCGCTTAGAGCTATTGAGATCCAGGCTGATGTGCTACTCAAAGGCACTCGCGTGGACGGTGTTTATACTGCCGATCCTGAAACTGATCTAACTGCTATCCGTTATGAGTTTATTTCGTTTGATGAAGCTTACGATAAGAAATTGAAAATCATGGATATGACAGCGTTTACGCTATGTAAAGAGAATAAAATGCCAATCCTTGTTTTTGATATGAATAGTCAAGGAAATCTTACCAAATTGGTTCAAGGTGAACCTGTTGGGACCTTGGTATCTAATTAGGGTTACTTTCGAGCAGCTAAAAAAGGAAATAAAATTAACGGGTTTTGTCAGGAAATAGTAAATTTGTTAAAATTTTAAGCCATGAATGATGATGCTATATTATGTCGTGAAGAAGCTGAAGAGGGGATGCTCCACGCGATCGAACACTTGGAGAAAGAATTTTTAAAAGTAAGGGCTGGTAAAGCAAACCCCTCGATGTTGACGGGTGTTCGTGTTGAATATTACGGAATAACAACCCCTATTGAGCAAACTGCCAACATAAACACGCCCGACCCAAGGCAGATTATCGTGCAGCCTTTCGATAAAACTACTATTCATGCTATTGAAAAGGCGATTTTAAATGCCAATCTGGGATTTAACCCTCAAAATGAGGGGGAAATTATTCGTATCAGCGTTCCTCCGCTTACCGAAGAACGTCGACGTGATTTGGTGAAAAAGGCTAAAAGTATTGCTGAGGAAACTAAAATTGGAATACGGAATAACCGTAGATCTGCTAACGATGAGGCCAAAAAGTTAGAAAAAGATGGGATGGGCGAGGATGAAGTAAAGCGCCTAGTTGATGAAATTCAAAAGCTTACAGATAAATATATCGAAAAGGTTGATTATCTTTTTGATTTAAAGGAAAAGGATATTTTAACTGTTTAAAAAAAAGAGGCTGATGTTAATCAGCCTCTTTTTTTTGATCAATATTTTTCCTTGATCTCGGTTTTAACTTCCGGACAAGGAAAAAAACCACTTTGGCTACGTTTTTTGTTGTAACCACAGATTTATAAACATTTTTGAAGATTTCATGTGAAATGTTCGAGATGGTAAGCGACTGCTCCAACGTTTGGAATTGTTCCCTGAGCTCCTGCTGCTGTCCTATCATGGAAACGGAGAGTGCTTTAATGTCTTTTTTTAGTGTTTCGCGGTCGCTAAACGGACTTTTGCCATCAATACTTAAATCGTCTTCAAATAATATTGAGCCGAGCAAATTGCGAATAGGACTAAAAAGTAAATACTCACGGAATTTGATTATTAATCCAATTATAGTTCCATAAAATAAAGCGATAATCAAATAGCCCCAATAAACATCCAGATTGGTAATGGTGGCAAACCAGCTGGCAAAAGCAAACGACAAAAATAAAATCAATCCTCCAGCAAATGCGCTTACAATAAAGAGTAGCGCAAAATAGGAGGTAATGTCGCCAAGTTTTTGAGTAAGTATAAGTTTATTGTACCTAAATTGATTGTCGACGTATCCTTTTAATGCATCAAGGGAGCTGTGAAGTACTTCACCTAAAGAGCTGTTTTCCATTACTCGTAAGGATTAAGCCTCTTTGGGTTTGTTTTTTTTGGCTTCGTTAATCATTTCTGATGTACTCTTTTTTACATTTTCTAATGTTTCAGCGGTTCCTCGCTTAACTTCTTCAACTGCTTCACTCATCGAGTCTTTAAAGTCGTCGAATTTGTCTAGAAGATCATCGGTTAACTCTTTGCTTTTGTCTCCAAGCTGTTTGCGGGTTTCTTCTCCTGTTTGGGGAGCGAACAATAATCCAGCCAAGGCACCTACGGCAGCACCTACTACCAGACCTGCGATAAAAGCGAATCCTGAATTTGAACTTTCGTTACTCATAGTTATTTAGTTTAAATGTTTTAAAATAGTTATATGCAAATTACAAAAAAAAGTTACATTCTGCTGGTTAAATATTTCACTAATTTCATTTGATTTAAAAACTGACGTAGTATAACTTTAATTATGGTATAGGTTGGAATTGCAAGAATCATACCAACAATACCTGAAATTTTTCCACCGATAATGATGGCTAAAAATACCTCAACAGGATGGGCTTTTACACTTCTGCTGTATATCAATGGTTGTAAAACAAGGTTGTCGATAATATTAGAGCCGCCAAAAACCGCGGCAACCCCAATGATGGTGTAAGCCAACAAATCATAATTTCCTGCACTAACCTCCGAAAGGGCTCCTAAAACGATTCCAAAACACATGCCTATTACAGGACCAAGGTAGGGAATAACATTCATAAGTCCTCCAAAGAAACCAATTAGGATGGCATTGGGCACACCTAATATCAATAGTCCGATCGTTTCAAGGCTCATCATGATTAAAACTTCGGTAAGAATTCCATGAAAATACCTGACCAGTAAAAATTTAGAGTCGTGCAGGGCTTTTTCTACGTCAGTAACATATTTATCAGGACTAAGAACGAGAAACACGTTTCGCAGTAGTTTGTCGTCGAGTAAGAAATAATAGGTAAGGAAAAGTATGATAAACACGCCCATAAGTACAGAACCTGTTGCGCTGACAAGGTTTGAGAAAAAATTTGTGAAATGAGCTAAATTCACCAACTCACTAATTTGTAACTGAATATATTGCGTCAAAGTTTCACCGGAATTGATCACGTTGTACTGCACCAAAAAGGTGTCGAGCTTGTCCATCGGCTCTTGAAAGTGGCTGATAAAAGCTTCGATGTTGATGTTGCTCAGGATGTTGGCTTGGTGAATGATGAGTGGGGCAATGATGATGACAAAAACTCCAAAAATTATAAAAATAGCCATCATGGTAATCAAAGCACTAATACTTCTGGGTATCCTGATATTTTTGATTTTTACCTGATTTAGTTTTTTCGTTAGAGGTGAGCCCATCATTGATAAAAATGTGGCCACTAGTATATACCCCACTACATCTGCAAAATACCAAGCCATAAATGCTAGAACACTAAAGCCAGTTATGGGTTTTAAATATTGAAGATATTCTCTATTCATCGACGAAACTATTCTGTTGAAAATTGACAGGGTTAAATGTACATATTTTTACTTCGCAAAACAAGTCTGCGGTTTTCATCCAAACACAATTGGTTAAAATCCATAATACAGGCTGATTTTAAAAGCGAAATTATCAAAAACGTAATCGTAACCATAT
>CAYWNI010000210.1:0-5897 GCA_964459525.1 uncultured Lentimicrobiaceae bacterium
GAAGTAGGAATTGATAGCGAGGCCATCCTCGAAGCCAAGCAAAACGCACTACCCAATGTAATCCTTATCCAAGGAAGGTTGCTTTTCGACGGCGGATATTACAATCATGCGCAAACAGAGCTTCAATCAATTAAAACGTCAGCGTTAAACGATGAACAAAAACTTGAGTTGGAATACAGAATGGCGCGCATATTTGACAAAACCGACCAAACCAAAGAAGCAAAAGCGGCCTACAAAAAAACAATCCAAATGAAAGCAGAAAGCCAGTCATATTATGCACCCAATGCCGCATTACTTTTAGGTAAAATCTACGAAGCCGAAGCGGATACCCAATCAGCAATTCGTGCTTACCAACAATGCCTCGACATGGATTTTACAACCTACCGGAACAGCATACAAACCAAAGCAAAACAGCAACTTAAAAAGCTAAAAAAGAATTAAAAAAAATGAAGGTAAAAATGGAAATCCATTTTTACCTTCATCAAATCATTTCAACAAGTTAAATCTTACTGACCCATATTTCTTACTTTAAAAGCGAGAAAGCATCTTGAAATTACTGCTATAAAACAGCTAAAGCTGCATCGTAATCAGGTTCATCAACAATTTCAGAAACCTGCTGGGTATAAATAATTTTACCGTTTTCATTAATTACAACAACAGCTCTTGATTCTAATGCGGCCAAAGGACCGTCAATAATTTCAACACCATAAGCTTTTCCAAAAGCTCCAGTTCTAAAATCAGAAAGATTTTCCACGTTTTTCAAGCCTTCAGAGCCGCAAAATCTTGCCTGAGCAAAGGGAAGATCTTTTGAAATACAAAGAACTTTTGTGTTGTCTAAATCGCTAGCTTCTTTATTAAAACGACGCACAGAGGCGGCGCAAGTACCTGTGTCGAGACTTGGAAAAATATTCAACACCAGCCGACTACCTTTGTAATCGCACAATTTTTTTACTGACAGGTCGTCTTTTACCAATTCAAAATCGGGAGCACTTTCACCTACTTTTGGCAAATTGCCGATCGTGTTAATTTTGTTTCCTTTTAGTGTTATTTCAGCCATAATATTTCATTTTAAGTATTTCGCTTTATACAAATAGTTTATCAATTTTATCAGCATAGCGTTTGAGAATTAAACTACGCTTTAACTTTAAGTTGGCGGTTATTTCGCCTGAATCTACAGTCCATTCGTGGTTTATAAGCTCAAATTTCTTGATTTTTTCAGTGTCACCAAACTGCTTATTAAAACAGTCGATTTCGCGTTTAAAGCGGGCTCTAACAGCCTTATTCTTTAGCATTTCTTCGGTATGTGTCCACGTTACACCCTTAATTTTGCACCATGTACGCAGGTGCTCAAAATCAGGAACAATGAGCGCAGCTGCAAATTTTTGATTTTCACCGACTACCATTATCTGATCGAAAAATGGCGATTCTTTTATTTTATTCTCTATTAAAACAGGTGAAATATACTTACCCATGGAGGTTTTAAAAATCTCCTTAACCCTTCCTGTAATTTTCAAAAGCCCTTGTTCGTCAATAACGCCAACATCGCCTGTGTGCAACCACCCATCAATAATGGTTTCAGCCGTCATGACCTCATCCTTAAAATAGCCTTTCATTACGTTATCACCCTTCACAAGGATCTCTCCATCAGCGCTTATTTTAACCTCAACACCTTCGAGAGGAGGGCCAACAGTTCCGATTTTTCGTTTTCCGGGCTCAAAGGTGTTTACAGCAATTACAGGCGATGATTCAGTCATGCCATAGCCTTCAAGCACATTAATTCCGGCGGCGTTGTAAATTCGTGCCAACCGTGGTTGTAATGCAGCTCCACCAGAAACGATACAGCTCATTTCACCACCAAATGCTGTCCTCCATTTGCTAAAAACAAGTTTGTTCATCAGCCTAAGCCTAATCTGATAAAAAGGCTTATTTCGTTGATCAAACTCATACTTTAAACCGAGGTTAACAGCATAAAAGAATAGTTGCTTTTTAATGCCCTTGAGTTTACGCCCCTTAGCCAAAATTTTATCGTAAACTTTCTCAAGCAAGCGGGGAACAGTGGTCATAATGTGCGGATGGACTTCCTGAATATTATCAACAATAGTGGCCATATTTTCGGCATAATATACCGAAACCCCCTTATATTGAAGCACATAGTTTACCATACGCTCATAAACATGACACAAAGGCAGGTAACTTAATCCCCGCGAGGTTTCATCTACCGGAAAAATACCCTCCGAGGCTTTTACATTGCTCAAAATATTTTTGTGCGAAAGCATTACGCCCTTTGGAAAACCAGTTGTTCCTGATGTGTATATCAGGGTGGCAATCTCATCTTCTGTTATTTCAGACTTAACTTTCTCGATTGCCTGTGGGTTTCCATTTTTTACGCCCAAAGCAAGAAGATTTGACAAATTTTCGTAACCCTCTACATCTTTAAATGTATAAACCTTTTGTACGTTATCTATCTCAGGTAGGATGTGCTCAATTTTCCGAAGCAGTTCTTTCCCTGCCACGAAAACAATTTTCACACCCGCATGCTTGAGAATGTATTTATAATCATCCTCGCTTATGGTAGGATAAATAGGGACATGAACCGCACCGATCTGCATGATGCCCATATCAATAAAATTCCATTCAGGCCGATTATTCGAAATAGTAGCAATAGTGTCGCCTTTACCAATACCAAGTTCTTGTAATCCCAAACTAATTTGGTTAGCGTAGTCTTGATATTGCTCCAGACTGTATTTTACCCAGACTCCCCCCTCCTTACCGGCAAGCACATCGTCCTTTACCTTGTACGACAGCTTAAAATGGGTAAGAAGATCAAATATTCTGGTTACCTCCATTATCATCATGTTTTGGTTAATGATCTGCAAAAGTAAAAATAATTAAATAACAGGCTATGCTACTTGTTAACAGCGATATTTGTTTTGTTTACAAGCTTTTATCGATAATGGCTGCACTAGCCTGAGCAGTGGGCATAATTACCATGTCGTTGATATTCACATGATCAGGCAATGATGCCACATAGACGACAGCATCAGCTACATCATCTGCTTTAAGGGGAACGAAACCTTGATAAACACCATCAGCACGAGCAGCATCACCTTTAAATCTGACCATTGAAAACTCTGTTTCAACAGCTCCTGGAGCAATTTGTGTCACCCTGATGCCATCCTTCACTGTATCCATGCGCAAACCTTTAGTAAGCGCATCAACTGCAAATTTGGTAGCACAATATACATTTCCGTTCGGATAAGCTTCTTTACCTGCAATCGACCCAATATTGATAACATGGCCTTTTTTCCTTGCAGCCATACCGGGGGTAATGGCACGACTGACGTAAAGCAATCCTTTCACATTGGTATCAATCATTTGTTCCCAATCGTTTATATCTCCAGCTTGTAGCGAATTTAAACCCACAGCCAACCCAGCGTTGTTTACCAGAATATCGACAGCCTGCCATTTTACGGGAAGGTTACCAAGATGGTTCTCCACTTCGGCGCGGTTGCGCACATCAAAACAAAGGGTAAGCACCTCTATACCAAACCCTGACTCCAACTCTCTTTTCAACTCTGCCAACCTGCTTTCGCGTCTTCCGGTTATAATCACATAATCATGCGCTGCGGCAAATTTCTGAGCACAGGCTTTGCCTATTCCGCTGGTAGCTCCCGTAATCAATACTATTCGATTCATTTGTTCGTGTTTTAAAAGCCGAAATTACGAAAAATGATTTTGGCATTGATGTTAATCACGACAAAAAAAGAAAAAGAAAGTTTATACTTTTACAGCAAAATAATTGCAATGCAGCAGCGCATTTTTACCTTTCGGGATTTTTGCAGCATTTAAAACAGCTTTAGGACTAAATAATCATACCGCCTCATGCCAAACTGGATTACTATAAAAACGGATTTAAACCCGGACATTGAACCGGTAAAATCCTATTTGTTTCGTGAATACACCTTAGATTCTCAAGGAAAAAAACGTGACGAAACTGAGTATGATTGCGAATCAAATGTTATTTATCACAAGAAATTCAGCTATTTTGATACCGGAGAATTGCAAGAATTTACCCAATACGATGCGTCTAACAATTTAGTGGAAAAGCAGTTGTATTTAAAAAATAACTTGGGTAGAATTGAGTCAATACAAAAGCTTAAAAACGGAAAAAAATCCTCCATAGATTTTACTTTCAACAATGCCGGAATTAATGAAAAACGCACAATGCGCGATGAAAATGGCCAAATTATCAACACTGAAATTTATCTTCTTAATGAAAAGGGCAAATTAGCCGAAACCAAAATTTTAGATGGAGAGGGAAATGAAATTTCCAGAAGAGAAAATACCTATTTCAGCAATGGGATGCTTGCCAGCATCAAGCAGTTTAAGGACGAAACCATGCAATTTATTGAGCTATATGAATACGATGAAAAACACACTCTGATAAAAAAAACGCATTTCAAACACGGCGAAAACAGTGAGATCATTGATATATACCAATACGACAGCGCCAGCAACATGGTGTATCACTCAACACATCAAAACGGCGCGCCTGTTTTCAAAAATACGCGTTCGTTTGACCGCAACAACAACCTAATTTTTGAGGCGTTTTTTGCCCTCGATTACCCAACCAGAGCCATTGTACAGCACGAGGAATTTATTCATAAATTAAAAGCCTAAAATACAAAGCACACCACTTGCTACAATCCAATTCTGCCCGTTACCCCAAGCATAATCCACCTGCCAGGCTGTGGAATATACGGGTAATCTGACACTTTACTATCAAGCAGGTTTCGAGCTGAAAAATAGTACTTCATCCATTTGTAAACATAGGCAACTTTTACATTAAGTTGATGCACAGGATCATAACCCTCCCACTGTCCTGAATCGTAGTCAAGGTATGACCCACTACGTTGCCGGAAATTATAGGTAATTGACATATCCAGATTCTTCAAGGGAAGCCGATTACTCAGGTTAAAAGCAAAATTGTGCGTAAGGTAATCGAGAACGTACAACGACATGTCCTGTCCAGTGTGTTTTTCAGAAAGTAAATAGGTGTAATTAAAGCCAACATGCTTGATCACCTGATGTTTTCGTAGCTCAGGCAAATATTGTCCGCCAACACTTATGCCATAGGTATTCAAGCTGGTTAAGTTCATGCTTTTCCATTTGTCGTCAGGATTTAATTTCCCCCAGTCAATCAGGTCTTTACCATCACGTCGAAAGAGAGCAAGTAAAAAGCCATAAAACCAAATATATAGAGCAGGAATCTATCCTCATTAGCGTGTGCTAAAAACCGACGAAAATACCGAAAACAAAACGCGTAATCAGGCTTTTCTAAAGGATTGTCTCAAAAACAAAAACAAGGGGAAAAGTGCTTTTTCAATCAGCTAAATATGACCACATTAAAAAACCCACTGATAACAAAACCCAGACATTGGAAATCCCTGCAACGCCAAGGGGGTATTCGACAATGCAAAAACCGCCGACCCACTTCCTGAAAGCGAGGCATAAAAAGCACCTCTTACATAAAGATTCTCTGTAACAAGTTTAATTTCAGGGTGCAGAAACTCAGCAACCGGCTGAAAATCATTAAACAGATTTAGTCGCCAATCTTTTGGCTCAAGCTCAAGCAATTCCCTCAAAGGTTTAGAGCGCCGCTTTGGAACAACATGAGCATACGCCAGGGAGGTTGCAATTTTTGCCTCAGGAACAAACAAGCTACCACAGAATCCTTTGAGCGAAAGGGAAACAGACGTTAGCAAATCACCTTTCCCTCTGCCGATGGCAGGACTATTTTGGATAAAAAATGGACAATCGCTTCCCAGAGGCAAAATCAGTTCTTCCATCTCGCTAACAGAAAGCCCTAAATCAAAAAAAGTGTTCAGTTGTCGCAT
>CAYWNI010000211.1:0-5894 GCA_964459525.1 uncultured Lentimicrobiaceae bacterium
TTTTTAAAAAAAGAGATATTTAGGCTTCTATACAGTTTGGTGAAATAATGAGTGCCATTAGCATAAACACTGGGCGTTTGAAGGAATTTGAGGTTATTATCCGAAAACTTGATCAATCGCGCCAATTGTTATTTATTGACGCTAATGGCAGTGTTATCGAGAGTGCAGATATCTAAAAATAAAAAACCCCGTCATAGACGAGGTTTTTTTAAACAGTTACAACCTGTTAGAATTTATATACCATATCGTCAATTAGTCGATCGGCAATCCTTCTACGTGCTTCTTTTACATTAAATGCAGGTGCATAGGTTAACTTGTTCAACGCCGTAGTATATTTTTCCAGTAGTTCACCCTCAGCAATAGAACCTATGGCATCAAAAGCAACCTGATGTACATTTTGCACCATCGAGTGGGTAAGAACATCAAGAATATCCTTATACAAAAAGATGTTTTCTTTATTCATACTCTCCAGCTTTTCGACACGTAGCACATTGGATTCCAATATGTATACATCTGTTATAGCATCGGCGATGTTCATTAAAATCTCTTCTTCAAACATCAGCTTACGCTGAAAAGTGTCCTGAGCCAGCGGCAACAGCATGAGCACAACTTTTTTCAAATGGTTGGTTTGTGCTTTTTTAACTGAATAGTAATCTTTGGTGAAGTCAACAGGGGAAATTTTATCCATGTTGGCCACAATTTCTCTGGCTTCCTCAAACAAAGCGATCTTGCGCTTCAGTCCTTTCTTCATCACCGAGTCAACGGTAATCATTCGGTTAATTTCGTTAGTGCCCTCAAAAATCCGGTTTATGCGACTATCACGGTATGAACGATCAGCTGGTGCTTCAGATGAAAATCCCATTCCTCCAAAAATCTGAACCATCTCATCAACAATATAATCAAGTGATTCAGAGCCATATACTTTTAGTAATGCACATTCTGGTTCATATTCTGCCACACCACCAATATTGGCTTCGCCGTATGTCTTTCCCTGAGCCAGCAAGTCTTCGATGGTATCTTGAACATCCTTACTTGCTCTGTAGATGGCTGATTCGGTAGAGAACATTTTAACAACTTGTTCGGCCATTTTGTGTTTTATTGCACCAAAGGTTGAGAGGAAAGCACCAAACTGTTTTCTTTCGTTGGCATAATTCACCGAATTGTTGATAGCCCTACGCATACCACCCAAAACAGTAGCGCCCAGCTTAATACGACCAATATGGAGAATATTGAGGGCAATTCTGAACCCTTCGCCTCTTTTGCCAAGCAAATTCTCTACAGGAACTTTCACATCATTAAAGAAAATCTGACGTGTTGATGATCCTTTGATTCCCATTTTGTGTTCTTCCGGATTCATTGAGATACCTGCCGTGTTCGACTCAACCAAAAATGCACTCAATACCCTGTCGTTGTCTATTTTGGCAAAAACGGTCAGTAAGTCAGCAAAACCACCATTGGTAATCCACATTTTCTGGCCGTTAAGCACGTAATGTTTCCCATCTTCGGTTAGGACTGCCTTGGTTTTACCTGCGTTGGCATCGCTACCAGCTCCGGGTTCTGTTAAACAGTAAGCAGCCAGCATTTCGCCAGATGCCAATTTAGGGATATATTTTTTATGCTGATCTTCGTTGCCGTAATACATCAGTGGCAACGTTCCAATACCGGTATGCGCCATAAAAGCTACCGAAAAAGAATAAGCAGACCCGATGGCTTCGTTGGCTTTCATATTGGTAAGAAATGACTGACCAAATCCCTCGTATTCTTCAGGAATGCTGATGCCAAGCAAACCCATTTCTCCGGCTTTTTTTAAAAGCGACGGCATCAATCCTTCTTGGTGGTTATCGAGGGCGTTGAAGTGAGGAGCCACCTCTGTTTCAACGAAATCAACACAGGTTTCGGCAATCATGAGCTGTTCTTCGTTGAACTCTTCTGGAATAAAAATCTGATCAGGTGTGGTGTCTTTGATTAAAAATTCTCCACCTAAAACGGCAGCTTTTGTTTTCATATACGATTTATTTTTTTACCTAAATTTTCTGTTGTGGCGACAAAGATATGATTTGCTCTAAAATGATTCGTTTAGTTACACTTATTTATAAAGCATAAAAAAAAAGAAATCCCTCATTTCGGGGATTTCTTTTTAAAAGCCAATTACTTTTCATTTTTTGCTTTTGCTTTGGGTGCTTGAAAGAGGATTTTTATTTCGTCTTTCTTGGCATCGTAGTTCACTTTGATGTGACTACCTTCAGCAAGTGTTGTTTTAATAATTTCCTCGGCTAGCTGGTCTTCAATGTATTTTTGAATAGCTCGCTTTAAAGGTCGGGCACCAAACTGTTCATCCCAGCCTTTGTCAATCAGGTAGTCTTTCGCCTTGCTGCTAATCGTAATTTTGTAGCCCATCTGCTCTACTCTATCAAGCAAATAAGTTAATTCAATGTCAATAATTTTGTGAATTTCCTCACGTCTAAGCGAATCAAAAACGACTACATCGTCGATACGATTTAAAAACTCTGGGGAAAAAGCACGTTTAAGCGCATTTTGAACTACACTTTCGTTATGACTCGATTTTGATGCCATCTTGGCCTGCGTGGAAAAGCCAACGCCTTGTCCAAAGTCTTTTAGCTGCCGCGACCCGATGTTGGAGGTCATGATAATAATGGTGTTTTTAAAATCGACACGACGACCAAGGCCATCTGTCAGCTGTCCATCGTCGAGCACCTGCAGAAGCAAATGGAAAATATCGGGATGTGCTTTTTCAATTTCATCCAATAACACGATAGAGTAGGGCTTCCGTCTCACTTTTTCGGTAAGCTGGCCTCCCACTTCATAGCCAACATATCCAGGAGGAGCCCCCACCAATCGGCTAACTGCAAACTTTTCCATATACTCGCTCATGTCGACGCGAACGAGCGCATCTTCACTGTCGAAAAGGAATTTAGCCAGCATTTTGGCAAGGTAGGTTTTGCCCACACCGGTAGGCCCCAGAAAAACAAAAGAACCGATTGGTTTGTGCGGATCTTTCAATCCAGCGCGATTTCGCCTAATGGCTTTCACCACTTTTTGTATGGCATTATTTTGACCAATCACCTGACTACTAAGCTCATCTTCCATATTGATCAAACGCAGGCTCTCTTTTTGCGCAATGTTTTGAACGGGAATTCCCGTCATCATAGCAACAACTTCAGCCACATTCTCATCAGTCACCATTTCTCTGTTTATACTGGCGTCTTCTTCCCATTTCTTTTTAGCTTTGATAAGCTCGCCAGCATAACGGCGCTCAATATCACGGAATTGAGCGGCCTCTTCAAACTTTTGGCTTTTAATAGCCGAAGTCTTGTTGACTTTTATCTCCTCAATGGTGTTTTCGAGGTTGATTATTTCAGTGGGGACATGGATGTTGGTAATATGTACTCTGGCGCCAGCTTCATCAAGTGCATCTATGGCTTTATCCGGTAAAAACCTATCGCTGATGTATCTGTTTGTAAGCGTTACGCATGCTTTAATGGCTTCATTGGTATATTTTACCAGATGATGGTCTTCGTAACGTGCTTTTATGTTGTTCAGTATTTCGATGGTCTCATCAGGTGTGGTGGCTTCAATCAATACTTTTTGAAAACGGCGTTCGAGTGCACCATCCTTTTCAATATGCTGGCGGTATTCGTCGAGGGTAGTAGCACCAATACATTGCAGTTCGCCACGCGCAAGTGCCGGCTTAAACATATTGGATGCATCCAGCGCGCCAGAGGCGTTTCCTGCACCAACTATTGTATGAATTTCATCGATAAACAGGATGATGTCCGGATTTTTCGTGAGTTCGTTAAGCACAGCTTTCATGCGCTCTTCAAATTGTCCACGGTACTTGGTTCCAGCTACTATCGAAGCCAAGTCGAGAGTTATAATGCGTTTATTGAACAGTGCTCTTGAAACCTTTCTTTCGATAATGCGCAATGCAAGCCCTTCGGCGATTGCTGATTTACCTACACCAGGTTCACCAATTAAAATGGGGTTGTTTTTTTTACGGCGGCTTAGTATTTGAGCAATACGCTGCAATTCAGTCTCTCTACCTACAATAGGGTCAAGTTTCCCCTCTTCAGCATACTTGGTTAAATCGCGTCCAAAATTATCAAGAACTGGTGTTTTCGATTTGGCCGCACCCCCCTTTTTCTCTTGACCACCGATAGACCGCCCAAAATCACCCTCAGGCTCATCAGTTTCATCCTGCAATTCGGCCCGCGGCTCTATGCGTTTTGGCAAACCTTTCTGTTCGTTGGCAATGGAGTGTAATTCCTCTTTTACCGCTTTATAATCAACCCCTTCTTTACCAAGCTTGCTTGTTACTAAATTGTTTTCATCTTTTAAAATAGCTAACAGCAGATGCTCTGTTCCAATCAATTCAGCATGAAACACTTTAGCTTCTAAATACGTTATTTTTAGCGCCTTTTCTACTTGTTTTACAAGCGGAATGTTTTCAATATTTACGCTTCTCGATTCAGGACTTTTAATTGCCACTTCTAGATCATGTTTGCATTTACCGAGATCAACGCCAAAATAATTTAGCAATTGAACCGCCATGCCTTCACCATCGCGAATGATACCAAGTAATAAATGCTCCAGACCAATATAATTATTTCCCAATCTCACAGCTTCTTCCCGACTAAACGCCAGCACATCTTTAACACGCTGAGAAAATTTTGCTTCCATATATTCTATATTTTAAGGTGCAAAATTACATAAAGTTATTCTACACGTTTGATTTTTGAAATTCAATTACCACAACAACAAGTTGTAAAACCTAAGGTTATGTCAAGTATTATGCCATATTTTATGTAGCAGCTCATGATTAAAATCATTATTGCATTAACAAATAACGAAAGTAGCCTTAAGCTCAACTTAAAAACAGTATTTAAATTTCATTTTTTTAACATTTACCTGTTAACAGATTACGAAAATCGGCCATTAATATAAGGTGGTTGGTACAGACATAATTTGTACCTTTGCATGCATTTTATGTTTTAACGAAAGAAGAAAAACAACCCTTATGGAGAATAGTTTTGAAGGCGAAAGGATAATTAAAGTAAACATTGAAAATCAAATGAAATCAGCCTACATCGATTATTCGATGTCGGTAATTGTAAGCAGAGCGCTTCCTGATGTACGCGACGGTTTTAAGCCTGTTCATCGCAGGGTGCTCTTTGGTATGCACGAATTGGGTGTCTATTCAAATCGAACCTACAAAAAATCAGCTAGAATTGTAGGGGAGGTGTTAGGTAAGTATCACCCACATGGTGACTCATCTGTTTACGATTCAATGGTTCGTATGGCTCAAGATTGGTCGTTACGATACCCTTTAGTAGATGGACAAGGAAACTTTGGGTCAGTTGACGGTGACAGCCCTGCGGCTATGCGTTATACCGAAGTGCGGCTGCGAAAAATTGCCGAAGAAATGTTGGTGGATATTGACAAAAACACGGTTGATTTTCAGCTTAACTTTGATGATAGCCTAAAAGAACCAACTGTTTTACCAACACAAATACCCAATCTGCTCATTAATGGTGCGTCAGGGATAGCCGTAGGAATGGCTACCAACATGGCACCTCATAACTTAACCCAGGTAATTAACGCCACTTTGGCGTATATTGACAGTAGTGAGATAAGTATTTCAGAACTTACCAAGATCGTACAAGCACCTGACTTTCCGACAGGTGGAATTATTTACGGCTATGAAGGTATTGTAAATGCCTACGAAACGGGTCGCGGAAGGGTGGTTATAAGAGGTGAGATTACCGTTGAAGAAGCAAATAATGGACGTGAGCGGCTGGTGGCTACTTCCATTCCTTATCAGGTTAATAAAGCGGAAATGATTAAAAAAACCGCCGACTTAGTTAACGAAAAGAAAA
>CAYWNI010000212.1:0-5856 GCA_964459525.1 uncultured Lentimicrobiaceae bacterium
TTGTATTGCAAAATGGCTTGTTTACTTAATTTCACTCCACTTGACCTAACCTCCGAATTAATATTATATCTCCGTCCTCACCGTCATATTTACCTATCTTTGTAGCTTAACACCTTTAAGCTTATGAAACGACTTACTTTTTTGTTTATTCTGTTAGCCTTTGTTCAGGCTTCTTTTTCACAGGTCATTACTGTTACGCCGCCGTTTCCTGCCGATCAGGATCAGGTAATTGTTATTTTTAATGCCCAATTGGGAAATGGTGGTCTAGCAGGAACTTCAAGTGATGTGTATGCCCATACGGGGGTAATTACCGATAATAGCACGTCACCATCCGACTGGAAATATGTTAAAGCAGGATGGTCGACCAATCTGCCTGAGTGTAAACTTTCGCCTGCTGGCGAAGATTTATGGAAGTTAACTATAAATCCCACCATTCGTGAATATTACGGAGTTCCATCAGGAGAAACAATACTCCAAATGGCATTCGTTTTTCGCAACACTGATGGCTCAGAAACAGGTAAAAATGAAGATGGAAGCGATATCTTTTATGATGTGAGCGTAGGCGGACTTAATGTGCTGATAACACTACCTGCCGAACGCCCCACCGTGGTTCAGCTCAACGACCAAATAGAAGTTTCTGGAAGCAGTAGTGAAGCTGATTCTACATTTGTCTACCTTGATAATCAAAAAATTTATGCCGATACCGGATCAAGCTTTTTTGCTGCATTTGAGGCAGGTGATTATGGAAAACATTGGGTAAAAGTAGTGGCTACAAATGCTACTGATATGGCTTCTGACAGCATGTATATCTACGTTCGCAAACCAGCTGTGGTAGAACAAAGACCCGAAGGTGTTGTGGATGGAATAAACTATCTCGATGCAAATTCTGTGATTTTGAGTCTGTATGCACCTGAAAAAGAATATATTTTCGCTATTGGCGATTTCAGCGAATGGGAACTCGAAGAAGCCTATGAAATGAAAATTACACCTGATGGCAAGCGGTTTTGGGTTGAAATTGGGGGGCTTGAAGAAGGACAACAATACATTTTTCAATACCTGATTGATGGCTCAATACGTGTTGGCGATATTTATGCCGATCAGGTGAGCGACCCCTGGTGGGATCAGTATATTCCTAATTCAACTTATCCTAACCTGATACAGTATCCAACAGGTAAAACCAGCGGCATTGCAACTGTATTGCAAACAGGACAAGAACCTTACACATGGGAGATTGAAAATTTTGAAACACCTGATCCCGAAAAATTGGTTGTTTATGAATTGCTGGTTCGTGACTTTACTACCAGCCGTACCTTTGAGAGTGTGATTGATACGCTTGATTACCTTTCTAATCTGGGCGTTACAGCCATCGAGTTTATGCCTATAAGTGAGTTTGAAGGAAATAATAGCTGGGGCTATAACCCAAATTATTATTTTGCTGTTGATAAATACTATGGGCCTAAAAATACTTTTAAGGCATTGGTTGATGAATGCCACAAACGTGGAATGGCCGTGATTATTGATATGGTGCTCAATCATGCTTACGGCACTTGCCCGCTGGCAATGATGTATTGGGATGGCGAAAACAACCAACCCGCCGCCAACAACCCTTGGTTTAACCAAACATCACCAAATCCTACTTACTCTTGGGGTAGCGATTTCAACCATGAAAGTCAGGCGACCAAAGATTTTATTGACCGTGTAAACAAGTATTGGATTACTGAATACAAAGTCGATGGATTTAGATTTGATTTCACGAAGGGATTTACCAACAAACCTGGCGAGGGTTGGGACTATGACCAGTCGCGTATTGATATACTGGAACGTATGGCCAACGAAATCTGGAATGTAAAAGATGATGCGCTTGTTGTTCTGGAGCACCTCACCGCAAATTCAGAAGAAAAAGTATTGGCTGATTATGGTATGTTGCTGTGGGGAAATCTCAATTGGGCTTATGCACAAAACACAATGGGCTATAGCAACGACAGCGATATTGGCTGGATTTCTTATGAAAATAGAGGATGGTCGAAACCTCATATTGTTGGGTACATGGAAAGCCATGATGAAGAGCGGGTTATGTATAAAAACCTAACCTACGGAAGCTCATTAGGCAATTATTCCACTAAGGAATTGCCAACCGCATTGAGTCGCGTGGAAGCTGCCGCTGCTTTCTTTATCACAATACCGGGACCAAAAATGATCTGGCAATTTGGTGAGCTAGGTTATGATTTTTCGATTAATACCTGCGAAAACGGAACAATCAGCGACGACTGTCGCCTGAGTCCTAAGCCGGTAATGTGGTCGTATTACAACGATTCCAAACGCAAACGTCTGTTTAATGTTTTCAAGGCTTTAATTGAGGTGAAGAAAACCGAGCCTGCATTCAGTACTACTGACTTTGAAATAGGGGGAGGCAATGATCCGCTGAAAACCATACATTTGAATCATAACGACATGAATGTTGCCATCATTGGTAATTTTGGTTTAGAATCAGCGTCGATAAATCCTGAATTTCAGCAAACAGGTATCTGGTACGATTTTTTCAGCAGCGACTCGCTTAATGTAATCAACTTGAACGAAACCATTTTGTTACAACCCGGTGAATACCATGTTTATACTACTAAAAAATTAAACCAAGGAACTTACCTTGATGTAAATGAAACACCAAGTAAGAACCAGCTTAGTTTATATCCAAATCCTGTTAGCGACATTTTGGTGGTAGAATCACCAGTCGACATAACACAAGTTGAAATATATGATGTGTTTGGACGATTAGTCGTTCAAAGTCTGGTTGATTCGGAGAAATACCTTCAGGTATCAACAACCAAACTTATTTCAGGATATTATTTGGTTAGGGTTTATACAAAAGACGGTAAGTCGTTTTCTAGTAAGCTTATTAAAAACTAATAAGCTGCTTTAAAGAGCTTTTCAGGCTTTGTTTTTGCAATCGTTTTAAAACAGTTGCTACAACAAAGCCTGATTTTTTTTGTAACTGTTTTTTTCTTATTGTACTGCCATTCTGCTGAATTCTATTATTCTGTACCTATCTTAGCACCATCAAACACGACGATACTTATTGTATCAGATATAGCTGTAATTGTTCATTTTTTTTTGGAAGCCCGGCCTTAAAGGTTCGGGCTTTTTTCGTAATTTCACCCAACAAAAAAACAGCCGATGAAGACGGTAGTAAAAAGAAATGGTGAAATAGCACATTTTGATGAAGGTAAGTTTAGGAAATCATTAGAGCGTGTAGGAGCAAGCGGTGCTGAAATAGCAAGAATTTCAAAATATATTCAGGAGCACTTATCCGATGGTATGACTACGCATGAGTTGTACAAAATGGCTTATGCACAATTGCGCTCAAAGTCGACAAAGGCAGCAGGCCGTTACAGGCTAAAAAAGGCCATTATTGACATGGGGCCAACGGGTTATCCATTTGAGCATCTGGTGGGTGAGTTGTTACAATCGGAGGGATTTCGCGTTCAGGTAGGCATTGTGTCACAGGGTTTGTGTGTTTCGCATGAACTGGATGTGGTAGCTGAAAATTACGATCGCAGAATTATGGTTGAGTGTAAATTTCACAACGACATCCGCAGGAAAAGTGATGTGAAAGTGGCTCTCTATATAAAATCACGGTTTTTGGATATGCGCGACGCATGGATAAAGAGTGCGCCAAATTCAGCATTAAGTTATGAGGGGTGGATTGTTACCAACACTCGGTTTACTGGTGACGCACTTCAATACGGGTTGTGTGCCGGACTTAACATGATTTCTTGGGATTATCCTTCAGGCAATAGCTTGAGGGATTGGATCGATAAATCTGGATTTCACCCGATTACCGTATTGCAGTCGCTTACGAAAGCTGAAAAAAAACTGTTGTTGGAAGAGGATGTTGTTCTGTGTCGGAATCTGCTACAAAACCCTTTAATTTTGAATAAGCTAGGTAAGACCGAGCGACAAATTCAGAAAGTTCTGACTGAAGCCAGAATAATTGTAGCGCAGTTGTAGTTAATCTAACAGGTACTTGCCAAGTGTACCTAACAAGTGATCGAGCATGATTGGTTTTGAAATAAAATCGGTTGCTCCAAGTTCATAGCAGGTGGCTTCTTCGCCAGATAGTACATAAGCGGTTTGCACAATGACCGGCACATCCTTGTTTGTGATTCTAATTGTTTTTAGTACCTCAAATCCGCTCATCCCAGGAAGGTTCAAGTCGAGCAGAATGGCATCAATAGCTGCGTTCTCATCAACTTTTTGTAGGGCTTCATCACCGTTCAAAGCCCACAGCAGGGTTGCATTTGTGCGACTGAGGGCAGCATTGTAAAAACGATTACTGGTTTCGGTATCTTCCACTATAAGAACTACTTTGCCGCTAAAATTATATGTTTTACTCGTGCCCATATTTAATAATTATTTGATTCCAAAATTAACATCATTTTTTCAGGTCTGCAATACCATCGTTAATTAAGTATGAACAAAATCACTGATGTGATTGGAGACCTTTGAGCTTTATTTCTGCGTAAAAGTAAGCAATTTCTCTTTAATAGAACTTCGGTCGAGTTTTCCGTTTTCATTTCTGTCAAAAGGCTGAAAAAACCTGATTTCGCTCGGTATTTCATGCTTTAAAAGTGTTTCGCTTATCGTTTTCCATAAGGCGCAAATGCCCGAAAGCAACGATTGATTGCCCTCAATACATAATACAAGCTTCTCTCCAGCCAGTTCACCAGAGATACTTGTCAGGCAGCAATGGTATGGCAGCACCTCCTCCAGCTTTTTTTCTACTGCTTCAGGATTTATTTTTATCCCTCCGGTGTTTATGATGTAATCCGCTCTTCCTGTTATCGTAAACGTATGGTCTGTGTTTAATGATGCCATATCGTTGGTCTTTAAGTTATAAACTCCAATTTCGGGATAGCTGATTATTAGGCAGTCTAATGCGCCAGTTTGCAAACTTACTCCCGGCAGGGGAGAGTAACATTTTTGTTCGGGCGTTGCATTAAGCCTTCGCATAGCGATATGGCTAATGGTCTCAGTCATGCCATAGGTTTGCCATATTTTTATCGACTTGGTGTTTCTCAGCAGAGACTCCAGGTTTTTATGTATGGACGATCCGCCGATGAGAAGGTTTTGTAATACTTGTTCCATTATTTCTTTGCTGCCTGTGTCCTGAAACAAGTTTTGGGCTTGAACGGGAACCATGGCCGCAAGTGAAATTTTTCTGTTTACAGTAAGTTCTGGTTTGGCTTGTGGTTTTGTGATCAGTAAGTCGAGATTTCCTGCCAATGCCCTGACGATCATCATCTTTCCGGCTATATAACGGGCAGGAACACACAGCCAAGCAAGTCCTTTAGTTTCAATTTCCAGATGGTTGAGTGTAGCCTGCGCACTGGCAAGCATGTGCTTTTTTTCAATCGAAATAATTTTGGCTTTGCCCGTTGAGCCTGAAGTGCTCACCGAAATGGTACTCGATTTATCGTGCCAGTCAATAAAAAACTGAAAAATTTCATGTTGCCAATCGTCCCACTTTGTGGCGGTTACGGCTGATTTGCAGTGTTCCAGAAAAGCATGCAAACCGTAGTGGTTGTTTTCAAAACTAATCTCCATGCCTTAGTCTGATTTGGTTATTGGGTTGGTATTCCATTTTTTTTCTGGATTGTAATGCAATGCGCCAGCTTCAATTTCAAGCGGCGAAGGTATGTTGTTGGTAAACAACTGGCCTGTTCCCAAGCCTTGGGGCATGGGGCTGTGCTTTGTGTATGTCCACTGGGCAATTGCATTGAGCCCGATATTTGATTCGAGTGCTGAAGTAATCCACCACCCGATGTGATTATTTTCAGCCGATGAAATATACTGTTCAGC
>CAYWNI010000213.1:0-5848 GCA_964459525.1 uncultured Lentimicrobiaceae bacterium
CTAAAGTCTTCAATTTAAATTCTATTCGATTATTCATTTTAATAAGTTTTTGTTGTTAGTATTAAATATTGATTTCAAGTTTTATAACGCGATGCTGTTGTAGCTGATTCAGTTGCAACGCCTTGCCTTATTTGCCTGAGTGGTTTTTAAGTCCCGACAGGTTTTATAGTTAAGCAGCCGTAGCATTCCTGTTCAGGTGGGGTCAGCTAACCCATTCGCCAGATTCATTTTTGTGATATACATTTTTAACAGCCGACCATGCTACTTTGTGAGCAGTCTCCTCCCGCCCACCATCTGTATATCTGTCTTTTGGATTTTTATACTCATCCCAGGCGTTGTTAAATGCTGCAAGATAAATTTCCTGCCCATGAAAAGGCAACACATTTTTAACTTGTTGTGGTAATTCAGATAATTTAGAATAGGTCATGTCGTTTTTTTTTTTGCTATTTTATAAGACTTTGGCTGTAGTAATCATACAGAGATTTTTCATATTGCAAGCTAATATTATCATTTGACTGGTATTCAGGTGCATTTTTAATTGTTTCTATTTTTAGTCTTATTTTAATCTCTTTTTTGAGGTAACTTATATCATCCATCCAGTCAGCTGAAATGACTACCTTTTTGCTCCATGGAAGCCAGTTTTTTGTGTCCACAATTAGGTAAACTATTTGCCAGTCAGTATCATCAATTATGATGTCGTCAATATGCCCAAGTTTTCCATTAATGGCTTGAATATGATACCCTTCAACCTGATTGAAGCTTCTCAGAATGCTTTTTGACTCATCTTCGGCAACAGCTTTTTTTGGAATACCTATGGGTCTTGGTGGAAATAATAGACCTCTAGATGCCGCTACTGCTCCACCCCAATATGGGTTCGTTTGATAGTGTTTGTGCATTTCTTCCTCATATTGTCTCGAAACAGTTAATTTGTCTTCAATATCAGGGCATTTTTC
Organism: uncultured Lentimicrobiaceae bacterium; assembly: GCA_964459525.1. Classification (GTDB taxonomy): domain Bacteria; phylum Bacteroidota; class Bacteroidia; order Bacteroidales; family F082; genus UBA6244. The sequence goes on from CAYWNI010000213.1 coordinate 954, forward strand.
TATATCCGATTGACTTATGTCCACAGGAAAAAGCCTGTCTTCCCAGATTGGGGGCTTTAAAAAAACCCGCGGAATCAATACCCTTTTCGACTCAAGCCAATTGCCGAAATCTGCTTCCATGTAGCGGATGATCCACGTTTTTTCGTCAAATAAAAAATCTTTGGTTTTACCTTTGTTTCCATCTTTTATTTCTAAAGTGTATCCTAATAGTTCTTTTAAGCTGCGTTTCATTTTTTTATTTTTTTGTGGCACAGGCGGAATGACCTTTATTTAGAGGCAGATTAGCCATCGACAATAGAACCGATTATTCCATTGATGAAGTGCGAGTCAAACGCCTATGCGATAAATACTTTTGCAAAGATGGTTGCGGCAGGGTGAAAAAAAAATGATCTAAATCAAAATGTTCTATTGATCTTTATCAAGATGTAATTGAAACCATTGTTGGATATTGCGTCTTCAAACATAAAAATATAAATGATGGATATTTGGTACATTATGCTGATATTGTTAGTCTCGGCAAAATTGTTTAGTGAACTGGCAAGGAGATTTCAGATCCCGCCTCTTGCTGGCGAAATATTTGCGGGTATTATTTTAGGTGTCATATTTAATCATTGGTCTGGCACATTTCCTGAATTATCACATCTTCACGACAGCGAAGTGTTTATCGCTATTACAGAATTGGGAATGTTCTTTTTGATGCTTTATGCTGGCGTAGAGCTGAACTTTAAGAGTTTGAAAAAAGCTTCAGGAATCGCTGTTTGGGTTGCTGTTGGGGGCATGGTACTTCCCCTTGCTTTAGGCATGGGATTAGGATGGATTAGTTTGCCCGAGTCGGAATTAAAAATAGCCCAAGTGTTTTTTATTGGTGTTGCATTGGCTATAACCGCTGTTCCAATCGCAATTAAGGCGTTAATGGATATGAACCTCTTGAACACCAAAGCAGGTCAGGTTATTGTTTCTGCGGCCGTGATCGACGATGTGATAAGCTTGGTTTTGTTGGCTCTTCTTACTGCTTTCTTAAAAACGGGCGAAATGCCGGGTTGGCATGGTACTGCTATGCTAATGGGGAAAATCGTACTGTTTTTCGTGATTACAATTACTGTGGGGTTGTATGCTCTTCCGCATTTATTGCGCATCGTTTCGAAGAGAATTAACATCGAAGAATCAGAAGTGAGTTTTCTTCTTATTGTTGCTTTTGGTTTCGCTGTTCTGGCAGAAGCGCTTGATCTACATTTTATTCTTGGGGCTTTTATAGCCGGATTGTTTTTTACAAAACGAGAGATTAAGAAGTCAGTTTATTCTGATGTTAAGAGTAAGATTGGGGGTGTTAATTCGGGTTTCTTGGCCCCCATATTTTTTGCTTCCATTGGGTTGAGTCTCGATTTGTCGGCTATCGTTAATACACCTGTCTTTGTGATTGCAATCATTGTTGTTGCATCCATTGGGAAAATATTAGGAGCCGGTTTGCCAGCAAAGTTGTCGGGGCTTTCAACTCAAAAGTCTTTGTTCATAGGTAATGCGATGAATGCACGTGGGGCAGTAGAACTGATAATTGCTGATATTGCGTTAAGGGCTGGCTTGTTTAATGTTCCGAAAGATTCCGAAGTTGTAATGAATCTTTTTTCGACTGTAGTTATCATGGCTATTGTTACAACCTTGGTAACTCAGATTATACTGAAAAAAATAGGAGGGGGCGATGAAGGCTCCACATCACCAACTGACAGCTAACTCATTTAACTTATCTCGATTGATTAGTGTTATTTTTTGAGAATCCGTTTCAATAATATCCAGGTTCTTCAATTCGGATAGTGTTCTGACGAGTGTTTCTAAGGTAGTTCCCACCATTGCCGCCAAGTCAGTTCTCGAAATGGCTATGGAGTTATCCAGATCACTTGGGATTAGTTCTTTCAATTTAATTGCAAGTCTTTTTCTAACCGAATCATAGGCCATATGCATTAGCTCTTTTTCTTTCTCAGAGAGGTTTTTTGAAATAATTCTCATCAATTTACCTGCAATTTCCTTGTCTTTAAAAACCATTGCAACGAAAAAATCCTTGGGAATCTTAAGCAAACGTGTTGATTCCATCGCTACAACTGTTTCGTTATAGGCCCTTTCTTCCAGAATAGGTTGGTATCCAAAAAAGTCACCAGTTTCGTATAAGTTTGAAATGAGTTCTTTTCCATCAATATTGAGCCTAAACGATTTTGCAGATCCCTTTTCGATGCCGAAAAGATAGCGCGGATAATCACCTGTTTTAAATATGATTTCCTTTGGTTCGAAATCCTGAAATTGCTCATGTTCAGCTTGTTCTTTCAGGCTCGACAAGAGGTTGCCTTCATTAATAAATGCGCTAAATCCTTTGGTGTTATCGGTGTTTTCAGTTTTTGATATTTCATTTTTTTTAAGCCTCGTTTCTACAGCTTTAATCAATTCGGTGTCTTCAAACGGTTTGGAAATATAGTCGTCAGCACCCATTTCCATAGCTTGTCGAAGGTCGCTTCTTTCGGTTTTAGCTGTTACAAAAATAAATGGGATTTGGGCAGTTTCTGTTTTTTTTCCTAAAACATGAAGAACACCATAGCCATCGAGTACAGGCATCCGTATATCGCAAACAATTAAATCGGGAAGTGATGTTTTTGCTTTCTCAACACCTTCTTTGCCGTTTTTTGCTACCTCAACAATATAGCCTGATAGCTCCAATAATTCGGCCATGTTTTCACGCATAATACGGTCATCCTCAATAATTAAAATTCTTTTCATTTTTCGTTTTTCGGAAAAGTGATTATAAATTTGGTTCCGGTATTTTCGGTGCTTTCAAAAGTAATTTTTCCATCCATCAACTCTACATAGTTTTTAACAATATTTAGCCCCAGGCCTGTGCCCTCTTGATAATTAAGGGCATTTTTTGCCCGATAGAAACGGCTGAATATCTTATTTTGTTCTGCTTGAGGGATGCCTATTCCCATATCCTTAACCGTGAGTTTAAATTCTTTCTGGTCAATATCTGTTGTAATATTAATAGCTGAATCTTCAGGGGAAAATTTAATCGCATTCGATATCAGGTTGTTAATGATGTTTTTGAATAACAGCTTATCTAAGAACACCGTCTTTTTTTGTCCTAAATGTTCGTAAAGCAATTTCTGCCCAGGTTTAGCTATTTGCGTAAAATGTGATATTTGTGTATTAATAGTATTGGGCAGATTGAGGTTTGACGGCCTAACTGGAATTTCCCCTTTTTCAATATTACCCAGAGCAAGAAACTTGTTAATTAATGTTGTTAAGCTTTTAACGGATTCGTTAATTTTATTTATATGGTTTTCAATTTTATTTCTGTTCTTGAATTTTAGCCAAATGTCCTTATCAACGAGTAAATACCTTTCAATCAAATTAAGAGATGATAGTATGCCTGCCAAGGGAGTTCTAAACTCATGAGATGCGATAGATAAAAACCTTGACTTCATTTCACTCAACTCGCTTTCTTGCCCCAACTGGTTCTCGATACCTTCCTTGAGTTCAAGTTGTTTTACAAGCTCTTCTTTTATTTGCGCTGCTGCAACTCCCTCCTTTGCTATAGCCGCGTATATAGGAATTCTGTTTTTTGTGAAAATAATGTTGAATTCAAAAAGATGTGACGTTTTTTTATTGTTTGTAATTAATAAAGTCAATCCCTTCGATAACTGACTTGTTTTAAGTTTTTGCAATAACAGCATCAGTTGTTCCTTGTCAACTATAAACACTTTGTTTTCAAAAAGTTGCTTCCCAACAACACTTTTGCCGTTCAATCCAAAGGTGTTTTCAAAAGCTTTGTTTGTGGATATGATTTTTGCGTTTTGATCGAGCAGAATCATACCCAGAGGTATAAGATCAAATACAAGGGCTAGCCCGAGGTCGTCGAAATGTATTTTTTCTGTCACATGCTTTTTTTGTTTGCCAAAGTTAAAAAAGTTTCTCCATTCTTCTGGTAGCTTTTTCAAACCGGCCTTGCTGCTGTTCTTTTTCGCCGACGAGCGTCTTGCAAAGAATTTGATTAAAAGAAGCTGAAACCTTAGGTGTGGATAACAAATCAATCTGAAGTATTCTAGGTTGTTAATCTGAGTTCGATTAGCAATTTGCTGAAATAGAGCTATTTACATACTCTACCGCCATATACCCAATATTAAAAGCATACGCACCAAAATACCCTAACGCATTGTTGTTAAGATTGGTGACGGGGTTGTAGCGCGTCGATCCCATTCCGCCGCCACTCAGGGCATCGTTCAAGGTTCTGAAATATTTATAGGTGTTGAAGTCGATGGCGTCGAGTTGAATGGAGACTGTATCGCCAGGATATGCTTCGACTCTTCTAATGGAATGGCGGACTTCGGTACCCTTAAATATTTGATCGTTGGCCAGATAATAGTAACTCCTAGCTCCTTCAACAGGTTCACCATTTACTAAAACATTAAAACGATAATAGTTTTCGGTGGCTACCTGGTCTTTAAATGAACAGAAGATGGTATATCTGGGCGGGTCGTCATCGTTACCCCCTGGACCAAAATTTTCCATCCTCTCGAAACCCAATGAGTCGATGGTTACTTTTTCAGAAAGGGCAGTGCTTCCAGTGTATTCTGTATTGTTGTGCTTCACGACAAGTGTGTATTTTTGTTCAATGGCGCCAATGACGCTGTTCGTTAGGTAATTGCCGCCTTCAACTTCCATGAGCGTGTCGCTGTTGCCCAGGTTGTCAGAAATAATGATTTGAGCATCCGTGATGGGAGTGATTCCTTCCCCCGTATAATAATCGCCAGAAGTGCTAACTGACACCAAATAGGGGCCTTCGCCAGGGGTGATACTTCCCTGGATAACTATTCGGGGTGCGCTCGAGTTGAGGTCGAGATCGATTACTTTTTCACAGG
>CAYWNI010000214.1:0-5842 GCA_964459525.1 uncultured Lentimicrobiaceae bacterium
AACGCAAACTTTACTGGCATCATTGAACGTGTAGGGGTAGTTGCTCACAAAATATCAAGAACATATGAAGTTAAAATTAAAGTACTTAACCCTGAATTAATGCTGAAACCAGGTATGGTATGTGAGGTCAACGTACAACTGCCCGAAACTCAAAAAGTAATACAAATTCCTATCAGCGCAGTAGACCGTGATGCCAATAACAAACCATTTGTTTACTTAGTAGATAAAGTATCGAACCGCGCCATAATACGTCCTGTTTCCATCAAAGGGTTTGCCGGAGAAAACCTGGTTGTGGTATATGGTCTTAATCCCGGAGACAGAATTATTGTTGATGGAATTCAAAAACTCACCAACCAAAGCCTTATTACCTTTTAATGGCAACTGCCACAATTTTAGTTTAATAACTACTGCCACAGAAATATAAATCATGAAGAATCCCATTAAACAACGCATGAATCTGATTGAATTGTCGATGAAGAATCAACAAATCATCATTGCCATTGTTCTGGCAATGATGATCCTCGGCATTTTTGGATTAATCAACATGCCTCGCCGCGAGTTCCCTGAATTTGTCATCCGTCAAGGAGTTATCGTGGGTATTTACCCTGGTGCCACTTCATCGGAGGTGGAAGAGCAACTCACAAAAGTGGTTGAAAATTACATTTTTAGTTACGAAGAAGTGAAAAAATCCGACACCTATTCCCAATCTAAAGAAGGTCAAATGGTGATTTTTGTCGAACTCAACGAGAATGTAAAATCCCCCGATGAATTTTGGTCAAAATTGCGCCATGGACTAGATGAATTAAAAATGCAGCTGCCCAAAGGGGTTTTAGCTTTGGTGGCCAACAACGACTTTGGCGATACGGCAGCACTTTTAATTACGATGTCTTCCGATAAAAAAAGCTATCGGGAATTAGAAGAAATTATGAAAAAACTGGAAGCCGACATTCGTCGACTTCCAGCCGTATCTAAGATAAAACGTTACGGGACACAACAGGAAAATATTTACCTCTACGGCGATGCTGAAAAAATAAACGAATACAATGTAAAACCGACAACAATTTTAGGTTCGTTTCAATTGCAAGAATTGCTCAACTACTCTGGTAAACTCGACAATGGCAAGTTGGTTTTGCCAATTCATCTTCCTCCCCGATTTGAATCAGAAAAAGACCTAGAAGAACAAATTATCTACTCTGATCCCAATGGAAATATCATTCGTTTAAAAGATGTGGCTACTGTGGAGCGAAAATATGCAGACCCACATAGCTTAATCAGAAATAACGGGAATAATGCGTTGTTACTGTCGCTAGAAATGCTACCAGGTAACAACATTGTTCAATTTGGCGAACAAGTAAATCAAATATTAGCTGATTTTGCTCAAAAAACAGATACCGATGTTCAAACCAATGTAATCTCCAACCTCCCCGAAGTAGTTGATAATTCCATATCTCACTTCATGCTTGAATTCCTGATCGCCATTATCGCAGTAATTGCTGTAACAATGATTCTGTTACCTTTTAGAGTAGCTTCCGTGGCCGGAATCACCATTCCAATTTCTGTATTAATTACTTTGGGAATCATGCAGTTGGTAGGTATTGAGCTTCAAATAGTTTCGCTGGCAGGACTTATTGTGGTGTTGGGAATGGTAGTTGATAATGCTATTGTGGTTATTGACAACCATGTGGATAAACTCGACAATGGTGAAACTCCGTGGAATGCAGCCTGGAAAGCGGCCACTGAGCTCTTCATTCCAGTACTTTCAGCTACAGCTGCCATTACCGCCGCGTTTTTCCCTTTGATGTTTTTCCTTACCGGGATGGCTTCCGATTTTGTCGGCACTTTTCCTGTCACTATAGGCATTGCCTTAGGCGTTTCTATGATAGTCGCTGTATTATTAGTTCCTTTTATGTGCTACACCTTTATCAAGACAGGGCTTCACAAAAAAGCTGAAAAAGGTAAAAAGCCAACCTTTAGCTTATTAGATTACGTTCAAAAATATTACGATAAGGGATTAGATTGGACTTTTCGAAATCCCAAATTAACCCTCTTTTCGGGATTAATGATTGTCATTCTTGGCGGATTACTATTTACCACCATCCAACAAAAATTATTTCCGGCCATGGACCGCAATCAGTTTGCAGTAGAGATTTATCTTCCAGAAGGAACCTCATTGCAAGAAACACAAGTGGTGATCGACAGTTTGGAAACCATCCTGCAAAAGGACAAACGAATAACCAACATAGCTTCCTTTATTGGCAGCAGTTCACCACGATTCAACGACTTGTATGCACCTCATTTACCGGCCAAGAATTTCGGACAACTCATGGTTAACACGCTATCAAACGAGGCCACCATAGCAGTATTAGACGAATACGAAAGCAAGTACAGCGAAATCTTTCCTCAGGCCCATATCAGATGGAAACAAATTGCCATTGAAGATTTTAGTGCCCCAATCGAAGTCCGTATTTCGGGAAACAATATCGCTGAATTAAAAAAGAAAGCACAAGAGGTTGAGCAAATTTTAATTCAAGATCCCAATATCCGGTGGGTGCGCAACGACTGGGGTGAAATGCGCCATGGAATTCGCATTAACCTAGACCGCAACAAGGCTAATAAATTGGGATATGCCAAATCACTGGTTGCCTCGTCGCTTATGCTTTCATTGGACGGAATTCCAGTAACCACCGTTTGGGAAGATGACTACCCCGTAAATGTAATTCTCACCAAAGACGACCAAAAACAACAAAGTATATCTGGCTTAAAAGACCAATATGTAACCTCGTTACTCACCCTTGAATCGCTCCCTTTACGCGCCATAGCAAAAATTGAACCCGATTGGACTGAAGGAAATATTATTAGGCGAAATGGCATTAGAACCATTACTGTTCAGGCAGATTTAAAACGAAATATCATTCCTTCACAGGTATTCAATTCAATAAAAGACGATTTAGATGATTTACAAAAAGGATCGATGTTGGAATTTGAATATGGTGGGGACTATGAAGCTACTGCCAAACAAATGACACCACTTTTAACCTCACTTGCATTAAGTGTGGTTTTGATATTCTTTATCCTACTCATTCAATTTAAAACCACACGAAGAGCCTTACTTGTAATGTCGACCATGTTATTAAGTTTTCCGGGAGCGGCTCTAGGATTATGGCTAACCGGTTATCCCTTCGGAATGACCGCCTTTATTGGTGTAATAGGTTTAGTAGGTATCGTAGTCCGTAATGGTATTATCCTCATCGATTACGCTTTTGACTTGGTCAACAATCAAGGGCTTAACTTTAAAGAAGCAGCTATCGCGGCTGGGAAACGCCGAATGCGCCCCATATTCCTCACTTCAATGGCAGCGGCCATGGGTGTTATACCTATGATTATCAGTCAATCTCCTTTATGGGGACCACTAGGAACCGTCATTTGTTTTGGGATGATCACAGGAATGATACTCACCCTTTTCATTCTGCCAGTACTATACTGGATCTCGTCCAATAACGAAATAGCCAAAAAAACACTGGCAAAAAATAAATAACCAAAGTGAACTAAAAAATCTGCTTGAAAATGAAGAAACTATCATTATCCATCATATTAGCCCTTGTTTCCACCTTGATTTCAGCACAAACGCTGTCGCTAGATTCGTGCAAAACACTGGCTATTCAAAATAACAAACACCTTCGTGAAGCCTATTTAAAAAGTGAAGCCTCTGCTCAGGTAAAAAAAAATGCTTTTACCAATTATTTCCCAAAAGTAGATGCAGGAGCCGTGGCTATGCGTTCAAACAAATACCTTCTCGAAGCATCTTTACCAGAAATGAATCTACCCGTTTATGATGGCAATCCGGTGAACTTACCCACAGCCACCGAATTCGCCTATTTTCCGGGCATGGATATCAGTATGTTAGACTACACCAATGCAGCCTACATCATGGCCATACAGCCCCTATATATGGGTGGAAAAATAAGAAACGGAAATAAACTGGCTGGGCTAGGTCAAGAAATTAGCGAGTACACTATTCATTTAACAACAGACGAAGTACTTGCTAAAACCGAAGCATATTACTGGAGCCTTGTTGGGTTGATGGAAAAAAAGAAAACCCTCAACAGCTACCAAAAAATGCTGAAAGAACTACTGAGCGATGTTACCGTATCGTATGAAGCAGGTATTATACAAAAGAGTGATGTACTCAAAGTTAAATACAAACTAAGTAAGGTAAATGGTAACGAACTTCAAATCGACAACGGAATAACTTTACTAAAGATGATGCTCTGTCAGCAAATGGGGATTCCTTTTAATGAAAACCTCCAACCAGAAAACCTGAAAATGGAACTACTACCTCCAAGCACTGTTTTTATGAAGCCTCAAGAAGCACTCGTGCAAAGGTATGAATATCAAATGCTAAACACATCCGTGGAGGCTGAACGCTTACAAAGACAAATGGCCATTGGAGAAAACCTCCCTCAATTAGCTGTTGGAGTACAGGGATTATATCTAGATATTATAGAGGACCAAAACACTTACGGTATTGCCTTTGCCACCTTGTCCATTCCTATTTCAGGGTGGTGGGGAGGAAGTCACAAAATTCAAGAGCATAAAATTAAAATGAACATCGCTCAAAACGACCGCGATGAAAAGTCTGAATTAATGATTCTGCAAATCAACAAAGCTTACAACGACCTCAATGAAAGTTTTGAGCAGATTAACGTTGCTCAAAAATCACTTGAAGAAGCAAACGAATACTTAAATGTGGTCAGCAACAATTATGAAGCAGGAATAATTAGCACTTCAGACCTACTGGAGGCTCAAACCATGCAACAGCAATCGCATGATGAATTGGTCAATGCCAAAACAAACTATAAAATCAAAATGGCAAAATACCTGGAATCAATCGCCCAACGAAACATGTAAAATAAAAATTTTGTTTATTGATCATTCAGGTTATATATCAGATACTTAACGCTTTTTAGCCACCTTATTATACTAGGTAAAATGCATAAGAATCGCATTTGGCAATATACTATACAAGGGTTGGCTAATTCACAAAATATAGCAACGGCGAAACTAGTTATTTGAATAGGAAACTTAACCTATTTATATTGAACATTTTATTCAAAACTATTCAACAACAACATAATTCCATTTTAAATATGATTACATTTGGTCTTAATTAGTAAAACAATTGGAAGTTTTTAGGCAAAGTTATAGATTGCATTAAAAACCGAACTGTGTTCACAAAATTGCTAAGAAGTTATAGGGATTAATTATCGTTTTTGAGGCAACGCAAACTTCCCATTTCAACCGAATAGCAAATAGGCACAATAAAAATGGCGGTTTTTATGTGATTATATAGAATTGAAGACCAGTAGCTAGCCACAGTTTAAAGAGTTCTGTCTCAAAAGCAATTTTACAACATTTAAATTACTTTTATGAATAATTCTCAAATAGCAAAAGAGTACGAAAAACTGGTAAAAAACAAGTTTAACGTTTATAACAGCCTGTTTTTAAACCTTCCGTATCCAAATATTAGCAATATCGGCATGCTAATCCCTTTACTTTACAATGTGAGCAAAGAAGCCCTTGATTCAGGAAAAGACCCACTTAACACCCTTGATTCATTTTTTACCATGCACACCAACATAATTACCGAAGCAGAGAAAGTCGATTTTATGTTTCGTGTTATTCAATATGTAGAGCGTCAGGTAGTACTATTCGACAGCGTTGAAGATGCTGCTTTTTCACAATTACTGAAGATGGATGACAGCTTGTCGCTTAAAGAGTATTTGCATATGCTAAACAGCGAAATTGATAAAGATAAGCTCTTCAACAAACTATCTTCCTTTTC
>CAYWNI010000215.1:0-5812 GCA_964459525.1 uncultured Lentimicrobiaceae bacterium
TTCCTGAGGAAAACAGCCTTTACCTTGCTTTGGGAGAAATTAAGTTTGAACTTCCTTCCATAAATGTAGTGTTTTATGAACCCGTTGCTTTGCTGGGAGATCCCGTTCATGCGCGTTTTGGCGATGAGTTTCCCATCCGTTTCGACTTTCTCGACACCATGGGTGGCGGAAATTTGAGCTTGCAGGTGCATCCTACCACAGAGTATATTCAGGAAAAGTTTGGGATGCACTACACCCAGGATGAAAGCTACTACCTGCTTGATACCGAAGAAGATGCCATTGTTTATCTCGGCCTTAAAGAAGGAGTGAATGGAAACAAAATGATCTCGGAATTAAAAAACGCTGAAGCTACAGGGCAACGTTTTGCCGATGAAAACCATGTTCAGAAGTGGTCTGCAAAAAAACACGATCATTTTCTTATTCCGGCCGGAACAGTGCATTGCTCAGGCAAAAACAGCATGGTGCTCGAAATCAGCTCTACACCCTATATATTCACCTTCAAACTTTGGGATTGGGGTCGGCTCGGGCTAGATGGAAACCCACGCCCTATCAATATCGAGCACGGAAAAAATGTAATCCAATGGAGCCGGACAACTGACTGGATAAAAGAAAATCTGATAAATAAAATTACCAAAATAACCAAAGGTGATGGTTGGGAAAGTGAACGCACCGGACTCCATGAGCGTGAATTCATAGAAACGGAACGACATTGGTTTAGCAAACCCGTTTCGCACCCAGAGCATGATGGTGTTCAGGTTTTTAACGTGATTGAAGGCCGTGAAATTCTCGTGGAAAGTCCAACAGGTTTTTTTAGTCCTATGGTATTTCATTATGCCGAAACCTTTATCGTGCCTGCCGCCGCCGGGGCGATAAAAATCTCTCCTTACGGTGAATCGGAAGGAAAAAAATGTGGCACCATAAAAGCCTTTGTAAGAACTTAATTTTTATCCCTGATGAAACAAAAAACTTCTCTTAAATTATTTTTGCCCGTCATTTTTTCCTTTTTTGTGATGGGCTTTGTTGATCTGGTGGGCGTTGCTACCGGCTATGTAAAACAGGACTTTAACCTATCGGATAAAATGGCCCAGCTCATCCCATTTATGGTCTTTATCTGGTTTGCGCTAATGTCTATCCCAACAGGCATTTTTCAAGATCGACATGGCAAACGACTGACAGTCAACATTGGGATGATCCTGACCGGAATTGGCCTGTTGATTCCATTTGTGTATTACACACTGCCTTCAGCTTTACTGGGATTTGCCCTGCTGGGCATCGGAAACACCATTCTGCAGGTTTCGGCCAACCCGTTACTAATTGACATTTCACCCGAAGGATCCAAAGCGGCCAACCTGAGTCTTTCACAACTCATCAAGGCTATTGCCAGTATGTTAGGCCCAATTGTTACGGCAGGGCTGGCACTGTATTTAGGAAATTGGAAGATGGTATTTCCCATATTCGCTGCCATTTCATTGCTATCGGCATGGTGGTTGAGTTCAGTAAAAATAGACGAATCAAAACCAGAAAAAGCACCTGCCACTTTCAAAAGCTCATTTGCACTCCTAAAAAACCCCTACATACTTATCGCCATTCTGGCCATCTTTTTTATGGTTGGGTTTGATGTGGCCATGAACACAAACATCGCCACCTTTCTAACTGCCAAATTCACCATCAGCCTTGAAGCAGCCAGCATGGGCATCGTTATCTATTTCGCTGCGCTGATGACAGGAAGATTTGTTGGGGCCTTATTGCTACGTAAAATGAACATCAAAGTATTTATGGTGGTAAGCACATTGCTTGCATTGGCAGGGCTTATAGGAATTATTTTTTCAGAAAACCTATTGCTCACCCAAGTGCTCATTTTTGTAACAGGTTTTGGCTTTTCCAACGTTTTCCCGATCATGTTTGCATTAATAGTAGAACAAAAACCTGCGTATGCCAACGAACTTTCGGGCTTGATTATACTCGCAGTGAGTGGAGGAGCTATTATTCCGCCAATTATTGGTGTTCTAAGCGACATTTTTGGATTTGTTGCCGCCATATATGTGCTGATAGCTTGCATCTTATATATCACATACGCCTCATACTACGTTATAAAACATTAAGCATATGAACCCAGAAACTGACCAACGAATTATACTAACGCTCGATGCTGGCGGAACAAATTTTGTGTTCTCAGCCATACAGAGCAACCAAGCAGTGGTTGCGCCCGTTCAACTACCCGCCGAGCCGCATAATCTGGAAAATTGTATTGGAAACATTGCACAGGGTTTTTCAGAGGTGTTGGAAGCCATTGGCGGCAAAGCCGATGCCATCAGTTTTGCTTTTCCAGGCCCAGCTGATTACGCCCGCGGAATTATTGGTAACCTACCCAATTTTAAAGCCTTCAACAACCATACACCTTTAGGACGGATTCTCGAAGACATTTTCAACCTACCGGTTTATATCAACAACGATGGCAATTTATTTGCTTATGGCGAAGCCCTGTCGGGATTTTTACCCACCATAAACAACAAAATTATCGAGCTGGGCGGAATTAAACAATACCAGAATTTAATTGGCCTTACATTGGGCACAGGCTTTGGTGGCGGCATCGTTCTTAACAAAACACTCATTATCGGCGACAGTTCCTGTGGTGCAGAAGTTCACAATAGTCTGAATAAGTTCAACAGCAAATGGAATGCTGAAGAAAGCATTAGCACACGAGCAATCCAGCGCATTTATGCCGAAGGAGCTGGCTTGGCCTTTTCAGAAGAGATAATGCCTAAAGATATTGCCGATATTGCCCTCGGAAAAAAAGCTGGAGATCAGCTTGCGGCACAAGAATCGTACAAGCAATTTGGCGAAGCACTCGGAAGTTCCATCGCCAATATATTAACCCTGATTGACGGCATTGTTGTTCTTGGTGGAGGCATTACCGCCGCTTGGGAGCTATTTTCCACGGCAATGTTTGCCGAAATAAATCGACCTTACCATCATTTTTCCGGCACCCCCAACGACAGACTCTCCTTCAAAGTATTTAACCTAGAAGACCACAACCAACTGAATTCCTTTGCTTTGGGCAAAATAGAGCAACTTTCGGTTCCAGGAAACAGAAGCACCATCGCTTTCGACAGCATGCCCCGAACAGGTGTTGGTGTCTCAAAAATAGGCGCCAGTCATGCCATCGCATTGGGAGCATACACCTTTGCATTACAACAACTCGAAAATAGATAGCCCATGAAAAAAATAGTTATCCTCTTGCTTGGCGTATTAATCGGGACGTCTTCTGTAGCTCAAAAAATAGATCCTGTTGATTATGTTGATCCTTTAATGGGTACCACTTTTGCCCGCTGGATGCTGTTTCCGGGCGTGGCCATGCCTTTTGGTATGGTAAAGCTTAGCCCCGACAACCAACGCAAAGGCTGGAAGGCGGGCTATGAATACAAAATCCATAACATCGCCGGATTTTCGCACCTGCATTCATGGACGATGGGTGGATTGCTCACCATGCCCACTACTGGCCCATTACAAATAGAACCGGGTACCGAAAACAACCCAGATCTTGGATATCGCTCACGGTTCAGTCATGAAAACGAAAAAGCCCAAGCAGGTTATTATCAAGTTTTTCTGGAAGATTACAAAATAAATGTAGAGCTGACTTCTACTACACGAGCTGGATTTCAGCGTTATACCTTTCCCAAATCCAATTCGGCACGGGTGCTTGTCGATCTGAAAATCCCAACAGAATACAGCTACGAAATCTTTGAAGCCAAAACAACCAAAGTAAGCGATACCGAAATAGAAGGATATTCGGTGCAGCAAAGTCTGCGTGGAGCAAATTACAATGAATTCACCCTGCATTTTGTAATGCGCTTCAACGAGCCCTTTACCTCCTTTAATGGCTGGATACGAGAAGAGGTCATTGAAAATACAGATGAAATTCACCTTATTTTCGGTGATGAAGATGTTGGCGCTTTTGTAACCTTTGATACTGAAGAAGGAGAACAAATTTTGGTGCAATCGGGGATTTCGCTTGTAAGCATTGAACAAGCCCGGCTGAACATGGAAACAGAACTCAATCCTTTTAACTGGGATTTCGATGCCGTTGTGGCCAACAACCAGAAAACATGGAATCAATTGCTAGGCACGATTCAAATTGAAGGCGGAGAGAAAACAGATTATAAAAAATTCTATACCAACATGTACCGGGCATATGCCAGCCGAACCATTTGGAGCGATGTGAATGGAAAATATGTGGACATGTACGAAAAAGTACAACAGCTTCAGGATTCAGGCGATGTGGTGTATGGCGGCGATGCTTTTTGGAATACCTTCTGGAACCTCAACCAGCTTTGGACACTGCAACATCCGGAAATTGCCAACAGCTGGGTAAAATCGCTGCTGGAAATTTACGACAAGGGAGGCTGGCTTCCAAAAGGGCCTACCGGCATTGAATATTCCAGTATCATGGTGGCTTCACACGAAATCCCGTTAATGGTAAGTGCCTACCAAAAAGGCATCCGAAATTATGATGTAAACAAAGCTTATACCGCCATGCGACACAACCAAATGGAACAAGGGAAACCCCATCCCGGTGGTGGATTGGTGGGCAACCGCAACCTCGATTCCTATCTCAAATACGGATACGTTCCCACCGAGGATGGCCCTACCAGCAACACGCTTGAATACGCTTACGACGACTGGACTGTAGGGCAAATGGCAAAGGCTCTGGGCAACGAATCGGATTACAAGACCTTTACAAAACGTGCGTTCAACTATAAAAACGTGTTCAACAAAGAAGAAGGGTATGTGTGGATGAAAAAAGCCGACGGCACCTGGGAACCTGATTTTTCTCCTTATGGACATTCCGTATTTTTAGGAGCAGGTTTTGTGGAAGGCAACGCTTGGCAATACACCTGGTTTGTGCCCCACGATCAGCAGGGGCTTTTTAACCAGTTGGGGAAAGAAACCTATATCAGTCGTCTGGAAGAAGGTTTTAAAGAATCACTTCCTCATCGGTTTAACTCTGAACATCTGGATGAAAATGGTCTGGTAGGAGTTGGAATCTTACCCATCAACCATGGCAACCAACCCAATATGGAAGCAGCCTATTTGTTCAACTATGCCGGCGCTCCGTGGCTTACGCAGAAGTGGGTACGCGAAATCATGTATGGTTTTTATGGCGACGGTATCGATGCCTGGCCCGGTGATGAAGACCAAGGGCAAATGGGTGCTTGGTATGTAATGAGTGCCATGGGGCTATTTGAAATGGATGGCGGCGCTTCCCTTAAACCCATTTATGAAATTGGAAGCCCTATTTTTGAGAATATTACCATTCAACTGGACAGTAATTATTATCCCGGTGGCACTTTCGTGATAGAAGCCAAATATGTAAGCCGTGAAAACAAGTATATCCAATCGGCAAAGTTGAATGGTAAAAAACTGACAAAACCCTGGTTTTACCATGATCAACTGGTGGCTGGCGGAAAACTGGAACTTAAAATGGGCTCAAAACCAAACAAGGAATGGGGAAGCAAGCCCGAAGATGCCCCTCCCTCCATGAGCAGCCTGCTTTCTCAGCAGGAAATTGACACCATCATGGCGTACGATAAGTTTGCCGAAGACATGGCCGACTGGAATAAAGCCATGAAAGCCTACTATTATCACAAAAAAGAAAACTTTGAAACCCTTCCTAACACGAGGAATGAAATTATTTTTCTGGGAAACAGCATTACCGATGGCTGCGAATGGTCGGAATTGTTTGAAAATCCAAACATAAAAAATCGAGGAATCGGAGGCGATGATACAGATGGCATTCTGGAACGTATTACAG
>CAYWNI010000216.1:0-5769 GCA_964459525.1 uncultured Lentimicrobiaceae bacterium
TTTTTGAAGAAATATTTGATGTTATACTCATTGAAACTGGTGAGCTTAAACTCAATAAAACTAGAGTTCAATTGTATCCATTTATTGAAAAACTTTCAGGTCAGACGAGCGAATTTAGAAAACAACTAAACCGTGAAAACATTTCATTTAATGTCAATATTCCACCGGATTTGCTAAAGGAAGAACTGGTAACTGATGCGCTGCGCCTCAAACAGATACTTGTGAATTTGTTAAAGAATGCGTTTAAGTTTACGGAGGAAGGAACGGTAACTCTTGGAATTGAAAAAAGAATGAATTTATGCCGTCCTAGTCTGCAGTTTTATATTAGTGATACGGGAATAGGTATCCCGAAGAGCAAGCAAAGTATTATATTTGAGCCTTTTAGGCAAATCGACGATACGCACACCCGTAGATATGATGGTGTTGGGTTAGGGTTGTCTACGGTAAAGCGGCTGGTTGAATTATTGGGCGGTCAAATTACGTTAACTTCGGATGACGGCATCGGATCAACGTTTATGTTTTCAATTCCATTTGAGGAAACAGCTTTGTTGTCAACTAATTCTGAACCATTGAAAGAGGAGATGAGGTTTAAGAATCGTAGGGTTTTGGTAGTGGAAGATGATGCAGATAGTTATCACTTTTTAGAATTGGTGCTGAAAAAGTATGGCGCAGAAACTTATTTGGCTCATAACGGTAAAGAGGCCATTGATTTCTGTGTTACAAACGAATTGCCTTGGCTGGTTTTGATGGATTTAAACATGCCTGTGATGAATGGGATTGAAGCTACACGAAAGCTAAAAGAGCTTTATCCTGATTTACCTATTATTGCCCAAACTGCTTATGCAGTGCCTGGTGACACGGAGAAAGCACGTAATTTGGGATGTGATGATGTGATAGCCAAACCCATAATTATCAGTAAACTAATGAAATTGTTAAATAAGTATTTGTAACCCAATAATAAAAATCAACCATTATTATGACTTCTGAATGGTTTCATATGTCTTTTTAAAAATAAAACATCGACTGCTAAACAATGAAAATATGTATAATTTCTGGCGCAAGCCGGGGTGTGGGCGAAGCACTTGCTTACGTGTTCGCCAAATCAGGGTTTGAGGTTGTGCTTCTGGCCCGTGACGCGGCAAAGCTGTCTTCGATCTCTTCCAAAATCATTCAATCTGGTGGCAAAGCCATTTACTTTCCTGTCGATATAACCAATTCGAAGGAAGTAAAACAGAAATTAGAGCCATTCCTTGATCGTCTCAAATCTGTTGATGTGCTGATTAATAACGCTGGTTGTGGTGTTTTTAACTTTATGGAGGATATTTCGCTCGACGATTACGACAGGGTAATGAACCTCAACGTGAGGGGTTCCTTTTTGCTAACAAATCTAGTTACGCGAAAGATGAAAACACAAACAAAAGGGCATGTTATCGCAATCGCAAGTGATGTGTCGAAACGCACATTTGCTCATGGTTCAGTCTATACAGCTAGTAAATATGCGCAGGATGCCCTGTTTTCCTCGCTTAGAAAGGAAGTTAGGTCGTTTGGGGTAAAGGTCAGTATCGTATACCCGGGATTGATTGATACTGATTTTCATCCTGTTAAAGAACCGGAAGCTGTTACCCAGCTCTGGCTCACACCAGAGCAAGTTGCCGATGCTGTCTTGTTTATAGCCCAAGCACCTGATCAAGTGGTAATTGATGAGTTAATGATTCATCCGTTATCTCAGGATTATTAAAAATGAATTAATCAAATTGTAAATATTTTTCTGTGTCGTTATGAAATACCTCTTTGTTTCTGTGTTTCTTTTTTTATTGTCGAACCTTTATTGTCAGGATTTTGAATCGTTACTTGGTTTCGACTACTATACAAACCCAGATATTCTGGTACTCACAAACCGGCTTCCTGTGAGTGGTGATTCTACGACGTTTGTCAATAAGGTTGACACAGCAAGCCCGCTCCGAGCATTTTGCGTCTCCTTTAGCGATAGTGTTTTAACGGTTGTTCCAACTACCATCAAAGACTATATTAAGACCCATGATTATCCAGATGCTGACTATGTGCTTTTTGTGCATGGAGATGGTAAAACATTCTTGCATTCCGCTGTGAGAGGGCTTGATATCCAGAATACTTATGGAGTTCAGGTAATTGTTTTTGCCTGGCCCTCGCGTAGAGATGATGGTGCTATTGTGTCTAATTTCACTACTTCATTAGACAATCTAAAGATTTCAGCTAAACATTTTTCGGCTCTTGTCGATACAATGGATGTGATTAAAACGAACTACTTGGCAGATAACAGAAATGCGAAGGTTACTTTGTTTTTGCATAGTTTGGGAAACGAGTATTTGCCCCAATTTGTTTCAGATTCAGGTTATATGAAAAGTCATCAACCGTATGATAATATTATAGTTAACGCAGCAGCGGTGAATTCCAAAGACCACAACGTTTGGGTTCAAAAGCTAAATATCCAGAAAAATATTTATATCAATAGCAATGCAAAGGATGTGAATTTGAATGGATTGCGTATTATTTCAGCCTATGGCTATTTGTTGGGTGAGTTGCTTGTAGAGCCAGTTGCGAACAATGCTGTTTATGTGAATTTTACCGAAGCCATTGGTTTTAAACTGCCTCCTGGTCGGTCACACACTTATTATATAGGTGAGCACGTGGCGGAAAGTCCCAACGTGCGTAGCTATTATAACGATTTGTTTCATGGGCTTCAGCCCAATCTTGAAAACAATAGCCTTTTTAGAAAAAGGAATGACGTGTTTGGTTATGATCTAATTTATTGATTGTAAGCTGTTTTTAATTGTAGTGCCCACTGTCGGGACGCATAATTTGCCATTTTTTGTTTAATCCCAGTTCATGCGACTTAAAGGGTTTCCCGTTTTCGTTGGTTACCACAAACCGAAAAGTGAGGAAAGGCAGGTCGCCATCCTCAAGAAGGTTTTTTAAATCAGAATAAGCAATAACCATATCGGTTGAATGATGCTTGTTTATTGAAAGAGGAAGTCGATCGATCAATTTGTTTTCGAGCATATCATAGTAACCAAAATCACGCTTCCGTGTGATGAGTTCGAGTTGCACTTTTTTAATTATTTCATCTTCAAGTGCTTTAAGCCTCACAATAATCCCTGAAAGTTTTCCATTCGTTTTTTGTACATAGATTCCTAGAACCAATTGAGGAAATATGTTTTCAGATAGCAGATACTGTTTCTTACCTGTTTTCCGATGCTTATATGCAATAAGAGACCCTGCAATGAGTAGGCCTATGAGTAATAAAGTAAGTATGGTTTCCATTTATTATGTTTTTGAATTGACTACAGGAGCTCTGAAAAACGGTTTGTTGCGATCGAAAAGATACCGATAGGTGACATGGGTTTTGTACTCAGTTCCTCCTATTAGCTTTACAAGCTTGATCATTGTAGGATTGAAATCCCCTACCCAGTTCATTTCGAGTGTTTTATATGGAAAAGATTTTTGGTTTGTATTTTCGGCAAACTTCATCACTAAACCGGCTTCAATTCCTTTGCCTTGGAATTCAGGTATAACGCCAAATATCAGCCCAACCACCCGATTACATTTTTTAAACAGTTTTAAATTAATCAATAACCGTATTTTGTTATACCAATTCATTTTTCCGTCAAAATTCGTTATGAGCTGATTGATGTCGGGAATCATGATGAAAAAACCAATTGGTTTATCATCATAGCGAGCTAAAATAACCAATCTTTCATCCAAAATGGGCTTAAGTGAGTGAAATAACTCTTTCGCGCGGGGTATTTCAAAGGGTTTAACTCCAGGAAAGTGCGCCCAAGCTTTGTTAAAAACCGCACTGAAATCTATGGCTATTTGATCTCCCATTTTCTTATTGTAATTTGTAAACATAAGTTTGGGATCGCGTTTTAGCCGTTCTGCTTTGATTTTAAGAATGGGATTCATAAACACTGTATCAAATACTATCCGGTAAGTGTACTGATTAAAATAGTTTTTAAATCCGTAATTTTCAATAAGTTCGTTGTAGTAGTGTAGGTTGTAAAGCATGTTAAAGATTGGCTGGTGGAATCCTTCTTTGAGGCAGCCCCAGAAATAGTCCCGATTACCAAAGTTTATCGGCCCGTCCATGGCTTCCAGCCCTTTTTCTGTAAGCCAATTTTTCGCTTTATCAAAAAGGGTATTGGCAGCTTGCTGGGAATTTATACACTCAAAAAAACCAATTCCTCCAGTAGGCTGCTGCCAATCATTTTTACCCATGTCGTCGTAAAATGCTGCAATGCGCCCGATAGGTTTTTTGTGCTCATCAAAAAGCAACCATCTTATGGCGTCGCCAGTTTGAAATCTTCGATTTTGATTTTTGTCGAATATTTTCGTTATTTCAATATCTAGTGGTCGAACCCAATTTTTTTCATGGATGTAAATACTATCCACAATTTCTAGAAAGAGCCTCTCATCTTGGAGGTTAACAACTTCTCTAAGGTGAAACATATACTGATTATTCTTTTAGTATCCATGCATCGCTATACGTAGAAGGTAATTTGTCTTTCGAGAGCATGGCTTCTTTTAATGAATTAAATTTTTGAATATATACCCTTGATTTTCCGCTTTTAGTGAAGACACCCGATTCTTTAAAGTCATTTTTCCGAAGTTCCCGAAGGGCTGCTTTAGCTTCTTCTTGGGTAGTGTAGCTGCCAACAATAAGGTAAAAGGCACTTGCTGTAGTTTTTTTCTGTGAAACTCCAGTTTCAACTGTTTTTGAGGTGTCTTGATCGCAAAGAACAGGAGTGGGAGCGGGGTCTTTTCTTTGTGCAAACCAAATAGATACATAATGTTCGTTAAGGCCAACGCCACAAGTAACCCATTTTTTGTTCTTGTAATTACCTTGCGTAAGAATCATGTCAAGCACTTCTTTGCTTTCTGAAAAAAGTGTTATTACTGAGTCTACCAAGGGTGAATCATCAAAAAAAACAACAAGCTCGTAACCTCTGTAGGTAAAATTGGTGAGTTCTTTTGGTTTATCCCACATGCAATCAGGATCTGGGATATAACTATTGTAGCAACATGGCGACCATATTCCTTTGTCAGACCAGCTGCTTAGGTTGCAAACTGATGTGTCAGGATGGTTGGTTTGTAAGTCGTTAACATGTGTTTTTGCAACAAATGATAGCGATGTCGAAAGCTGCAAAGCTTCTTTCTCGTAATTCAAACGCAGCTCGTTAATTTTTTCAAAAAGCTGTATTTCAGCATTGCTGAGGCAAAAGTTTTCGGGAATACTATTTTGACCTGACACGCCCAGCCAGAGCATTGTTAGCGGTATTAGAATAAAAAAACTTGTTGTATTTAATTTCATTGCACCCTTTGTTTTCGCTGTAAAAGTACAAAAAACGCCAAAGTTTAAGACATATGTTGTATTAAACAAATTGGTCGATATAGCGCTGGCAAAGTCTGTCGTAATTCGATTTTATTTCGTTGAGTAGCTTATTTTGGTTGCTAGGTATTGCTCTGCCATTTACAGAGCTGACTGCCAGAACTCCTGGCGATGTTCCTGTTAAAAAAATTGCATCAGCGTTATACATTTCATCGAGACTTGTGAGTTTTTCCGACAACTTCACTTCTAAATCTTTAATCAGCTCTATGACTTTTTTTCTTGTGATTCCACTAAGTGCCGCATTAGTAGGGCTGGTCGTAACGCTTTCGTTTTTTATAAAAAAGACATTGGAACGACTTCCTTCTGTAATCAGACCTTGCTCGTTTATTAGTAAGGCTTCGTAG
>CAYWNI010000217.1:0-929 GCA_964459525.1 uncultured Lentimicrobiaceae bacterium
TGGATTGGATGGTGCAGGAGCAGGAACGGGTATTACCATTACTTCTGCTGCTACCACAGTGTATTGGGAGTTATTCAATAAAAGACACAAAATTAATATTATCGACACCCCTGGACACGTTGATTTCACTGTAGAAGTTGAGCGTTCGTTGCGTATATTGGATGGTGCTGTAGCGCTTTTCTGTGCCGTGGGTGGTGTTGAGCCTCAGTCGGAAACCGTTTGGCGGCAAGCTGATAAATACAAGGTTCCCCGTATTAGTTTCGTCAACAAAATGGATAGAAGTGGCGCAGACTTCTTTTCTGTTGTGGAGCAAATGAAAACCAGATTGGGTGCGACAGCTGTGCCTATTCAGGTGCCCATAGGTGCCGAAGAAGATTTTGTTGGGGTGGTTGATCTCGTTAAAGACAAAGCATTTATTTGGGAAGAAGCTAGCGATGGCACAAAAATCGTTGAAATTCCTATTCCTGCTGACCTCGAAGAAGTTGTTCACGATTATCGTATGCGTCTAATTGAAGGTGTAGCTGAGGAAAGTGACGAATTACTTCAAAAATTCTTGGACGATCCTCATTCTATTACCGAATTGGAAATGATTGAGGCTATCCGCGTTGCAACCTTAGAAATGCGTATCACTCCGGTAATGTGTGGTTCGGCATTTAAAAATAAAGGTGTTCAGATGTTGCTGAATGCCATCATTGAATTTCTTCCCAGTCCTATGGATATTGAAGCTGTAGCTGGAATAAATCCATTTACCGATAAGGAAGAATTGCGATATCCTGATCCTAATGACAAGTTCTCGGCTTTAGCTTTTAAGATTGCTACCGACCCTTATGTTGGACGGTTATGTTTCTTTAGGGTATACTCTGGTACGTTGAGCGCTGGTTCTTATGTTTATAATGCCACCACTGGTAAAAAAGAACGTATTAGCCGTA
>CAYWNI010000217.1:939-5747 GCA_964459525.1 uncultured Lentimicrobiaceae bacterium
TACAGAAAACAAAGAGCGAATTTCAAGAATCATGCAAATGCATGCCAACAAGCAGGAACCGATGGATAAAATCGAAGCCGGTGATATTGGTGCCGCAGTTGGGTTTAAAACCATCCATACAGGCGATACGCTTACTGATGAGAAATACCCACTCATCCTTGAGTCGATGACTTTCCCAGAGCCTGTAATTAGTGTGGCTATCGAACCTAAAACTCAAAAAGACGTTGATAAAATGTCTATGGCTTTAGGTAAGCTTACTGAAGAGGATCCTACTTTTAAAGTATATACCGATAAGGATTCTGGGCAGACCATTATCTCTGGTATGGGTGAGTTACACCTCGAGATCTTGATCGATCGTTTGCGCCGTGAGTTTAATGTTGAATGTAATATTGGCAATCCGCAGGTTTCTTACAAAGAAGCTATTTTGGGTTCTGCAACACACAAAGAGGTATACAAAAAGCAGACTGGCGGTCGTGGTAAATTTGCTGATATTCAGTTTGAGTTAAGTCCTGCTGATGATGGTGTTGTAGGATTGCAATTTGTTGATGAAGTAAAAGGTGGTAATATTCCACGCGAATACATACCTTCCATTAAAAAGGGATTTGAAATGGCCATGCAGAATGGTGTGTTGGCTGGGTTTGCTGTAGATAGTATGAAGATTCGTTTAATAGATGGTTCATTTCATCCTGTTGATTCTGATCAATTGTCGTTTGAAATGGCTGCTAAACTCGGATTTAAAGCTGCTGCTAGAAAGGCCAATTCAATATTACTGGAGCCCATTATGAAAGTTGAGGTTCTCGTTCCTGATGCTAATCTGGGCGATGTAACTGGAGATTTGAATAAACGTCGCGCATTGCTTGAAGATGTGACAGCCAAGATTGGTTTTCAGGTTATTAAAGCCAAAGTGCCTCTTTCGGAAATGTTTGGTTATGTAACCTCGCTGCGGACGCTATCCTCAGGACGCGCTACTTCAACCATGGAATTTGATAGTTATAAACAAACTCCGGATTTTATCTCTGAGGAGGTTGTAAAGAAAATAAAAGGAATAATTAGCTAAAACTATAAAAAGTGAGCCAGAGAATTAGAATAAAACTTAAATCGTACGATCATAACTTGGTTGATAAATCAGCTGAGAAAATCGTAAAGGCGGTAAAATCAACAGGTGCGGTCGTAAGTGGTCCAATCCCATTGCCGACACATAAGAAGGTATTCACTGTTAACCGTTCCACCTTCGTTAACAAGAAATCAAGAGAGCAGTTCGAGCTAAGCACTTTTAAGCGATTAATGGATGTTTACAACTCTTCATCAAAAACCATCGACTCCCTGATGAAACTTGAACTGCCTAGTGGAGTTGAGGTGGAGATTAAGGTATAATTTTTAACTGTATAAAGATTTGTAACAATGTCAGGATTATTAGGAAAAAAAATAGGGATGACCTCCATTTATGACGCTAACGGGAAGAATATTCCTTGTACCGTTATCGAAGCAGGTCCTTGTGTTGTGACTCAGATTCGTACAAAAGCGATAGATGGCTACGAAGCTATCCAACTTGCATTTGACGACAAGAAGGTGAAACACACCACTAAAGCCATGCAGGGTCATTTTGCAAAAGCAACCACAACACCTAAGCGTTATATTGCTGAGTTTACCCGTTTTGAGGAGAGAAAGCAATTTGGAGATATTCTTACCGTTGAGGTTTTTAAAGAAGGTGAGTATATTGATGTAGTTGGCACCTCTAAGGGTAAAGGTTTTCAAGGTGTTGTAAAACGTCATGGTTTTAGCGGCGTTGGAGATGCTACGCATGGTCAGCACAACAGATTAAGAGCGCCTGGTTCATTAGGAGCTTCTTCATGGCCTTCACGTGTATTTAAAGGTATGCGCATGGCTGGACGTATGGGCGGTGATAGGGTTAAATTGATCAACCTTCAGGTTATGAAAATAATTCCTGAAAAGAATCTTGTAGTAGTAAAAGGAGCGGTTCCCGGTCCGAATAATTCATATGTAAAATTAGAGAGATGGAGTTAGTTGTTCATAAGATCAGCGGAGAAGCTACCGACAGAAAGATCGTGCTGGATGATTCTATCTTTGGAATTGAGCCTAATGATCACGCTATTTATCTGGATACTAAACAGTATTTAGCTACGCAGCGTCAAGGCACACACGATACCAAGGAAAAGAGCGATATAAAGGGAAGTACCCGTAAAATCAAACGTCAAAAGGGAACAGGTACAGCACGTGCCGGTGGAATAAAAAGCCCTATTTTTCGTGGAGGTGGACGCGTTTTTGGTCCCCATCCTCGATACTACGGTTTTAAGTTAAATAAAAAGGTGAAAAGGTTAGCGCGTAAGTCTGCACTAACTTATATGGCCAAAGACAATAATATTGTGGTTCTCGAAGATTTTAGCTTGGAAACAGCTAAAACAAAAGAATTTAGAAAAATACTTGATAATCTGGGTTTGCGCAACATGTCAACTTTATTTGTTATAAATCAAGCTGACGAAAATATCTACCTGTCATCACGTAATCTTCCTAAATCAAAAGTAATGCGTCCTGAAGGATTAAATACTTATGAGGTTCTCAATTCAAAGAAGATTGTTATTGTTGAGAGTGCAGTGAAAACCATCGTTGAAGTATTCGCGAATAATAAATAATTAAAGAAATGGGCGTAATATTTAAACCGGTAATTACAGAAAAAATGACAGGTCAGGGCGAGAAACTGAATCAGTTTGGTTTTCTTGTCGACCCTCGTGCTAATAAATTACAAATTCAGCACGAAGTACAAACCCTCTACGGTGTGCAGGTACTTTCTGTAAACACCATGAATTACTCAGGAAAAAGGAAATCACGTTTTACAAAATCAGGCGTTATTTCTGGTAAGACAAAGGCCTTCAAGAAAGCTATAGTTACATTAGCAGAAGGTGAAACAATTGATTTTTTTAGCAACATTTAGAAATAATGGCTCTGAAAAAATATAAACCAACGACACCAGGTCAGCGCTTCAAAGTGATCAGCGCTTTTGACGACATCACTGCTTCCAAACCTGAAAAGGGATTGGTTGTAGGAAAACAAAGCACCGGCGGACGGGATAATAAAGGTAAAATGACCATCCGTAATGTGGGTGGTGGCCACAAGCAAAAATTCCGTTTTATCGACTTCAAACGCGATAAAGAAGGTATTCCCGGTATTGTAAAAACTATAGAGTACGATCCTAACCGTACAGCACGCATAGCTTTAATTAATTATGTGGATGGTGAAAAGCGTTATATCGTGGCACCACATGGGCTTAAGGTAGGACAAGAAATTTTGAGCGGCAAGGGCATTTCACCCGATCTGGGCAATACATTGTATCTAAGTGAGATTCCTTTCGGAACGGTAATTCATAATATCGAATTACGTCCGGGTCAGGGAGCAAAAATGGCGAGAAGCGCAGGATCGTACGCACAGCTTATGACCCGCGATGGAAAATTTGCTATTATCAAACTACCTTCTGGTGAAACACGCATGATCCTGCAAACATGTAAGGCTACTGTGGGTATGGTATCTAATGTAGACCATGGTCTAGAAAAATCAGGTAAAGCTGGACGTAGCCGCTGGTTAGGTCGACGTCCAAGAGTACGTGGTGTAGCCATGAACCCTGTTGATCACCCAATGGGTGGTGGTGAAGGAAGAGCTTCGGGTGGACACCCAAGGTCACGGAATGGTATGCCAGCAAAGGGATATCGTACACGGGCGCCTAAAAAAGCCTCCACAAAGTACATCATTGAAAGAAGAAAGAAATAATTACTGAGCGTTAATTGAATCTAATATGAGCCGATCATTAAAAAAGGGACCCTATATCGAAGTTAAGCTCGATAAAAAGGTAATGGCTAACGTTGAATCCGGGAAAAAGACCGTGATTAAAACCTGGTCAAGAGCATCTATGATTTCTCCTGACTTTGTAGGTCAAACCATAGCGGTGCACAATGGAAATAAATTTATCCCCGTGTATGTAACCGAAAACATGGTAGGACATAAATTGGGCGAATTTGCACCCACTCGCATGTTTAGAGGCCATGCCGGTAAAAAGAATAAAGGTAAAAAATAAAGTGTATAGTAATGGGATCTAGAAAACATATCAGTGCCGAAAAGCGAAAAGAAGCACAAAAAACACTTTACATAGCTCGTCTGCGTAATGTGCCAACCTCCCCCAGAAAAATGCGACTTGTTGCAGATCTGGTACGTGGAATGGATGTTGAAAAAGCACTCGGTGTACTACAACATACACCCAAAGAAGCCGCCGGACGTGTTTATAAATTACTGCGTTCAGCTATAGCTAACTGGGAAGTAAAAAATGAAGGTAGTCGCGTTGAGGAAAACCAACTGTTTATCAAACAAATTAGCGTTGACGGTGGTCGAATGCTCAAACGTGTTCAACCAGCTCCTCAAGGACGTGCACACCGGGTAAGGAAAAGATCAAACCATGTAACACTTATACTTGGCAACCGGATGGATAAAGTGAATGAAATTAATATTACCGAAAACAGCGATAATTAGACTATAATGGGACAAAAAACACATCCAATAGGACTCAGATTAGGCATCATTAAAGGTTGGGATTCGTACTGGTACGGTGGAAAGGATTTTTCAACCAAGCTTGTTGAAGACGATCGTATTAGAAAATACCTGAATGCTCGACTGGCTAAAGCCGGAGTTTCTAAAATTATGATTGAGCGCACGCTCAAGCTGGTTACGGTAACTATTTTTACTGCACGTCCTGGTATTATTATCGGAAAAGGAGGACAGGAAGTTGATAAACTTAAGGAAGAATT
>CAYWNI010000218.1:0-5702 GCA_964459525.1 uncultured Lentimicrobiaceae bacterium
CCTAAATTATATTTTGTTGAAGCAAAAATCTAAATCCAAACAGACTCATCTTATAAAGCATTAGTTCGATTGAGTGTTAAAAAAGAAAAATCAACCCATCTGGATTTAATAAAATAGCGATGAACGAATTATACCTTCAGGAAAAATACCTTGTTAACTTTCTTTGCGAGCGCGAAGACGGCCTTAAATACAACGAGGTAAAAGCAAACACTGTTACTGGTAGCGGCTTTATTCAAGAAGATCTCCGCCAATTTATTTCTGAAACAACGCTTAATCGGGTCAACTATAAAAAGCTGCTCAGACAGTTTAATTCTGAAAAAGAATTAATGGAAGCCTTTATGGAAGAGTTGGATAAACGAATAAAGAAGTCGATGAACATGGCTATTTTTATCAATAGCAACAAATCCATTAATTTTAAAGGCGTAGAAATTCAATTGTTCTATCCCAGCGGAACAGAAACATATGGAGACAAGCTTTTCGATGAAAACATCTTTTCAGTAGTTCAAGAAATGCCCTATTCGTTTCGCTACGATGGAAAACAAAAGTATATTTTCCGTCCTGACATTACTTTTTTTTTAAATGGAATCTACTTGGGATACAGTGAATTAAAAAGCAATTTCAACAACCAAAACGCCCATCGAAATGGACGCAATAAGGTGGCAAAAGATTACTTGCAAGCGGTTCAAGAATACCTGGAGATAGCCGACAAAAACGACTTATCTTTTACTATCCGGAAAGAATTCCTCAAGATATTCGAAAAAGCCATCCACATAACCTCCACCGACATCCAGAACACGTTCATCATTCGCAACATCAGCGCCCGCTTTGATGATATTAAAGCAAGTGTGCAACGGCAAAGTTTCGATTTTGAAGACTACAACAAACGAGTCCTTAAAGAATTCAAAATGTATCCTTTGCGTAATCCTTCGAGGACCAAAACAGAGCGATTTGAAGAGGTGTTCCGAACATTATACGATAAAAAAATGATTGAGCGTGAAATACTCTATTATAATTTTATCGAGCGTGAACTGATTAAAAAACAAGGAAGTAAAGTAAAACAATACAAACACAACGATGGCCGATTGATTTCACCCCGTCCAAAACAAAAATTTGGAACAGATAAAATTCTGGGAAAAATCAACGAGTTTCTACTTCACGAGGATGAGCCACTTTATTTTATCAACAAGCTGAAGAAAGAACTAAAGAATAAAGGAATTGGAGAAAAACAAGCTGAGGAACTGATTAACAAACGATTAAAATACCAAAACAATAAAAATGTATATTCTTTGCTGCTTCAATATGCTGCAGGTTTTGGTAAAAGCAACATCATTGGCTGGACAGCCCTTCAACTGAAGGACTTGCGCAAAGAAAAAGAATACGTTTACGATAAAGTAATGCTGGTCGTCGACCGTATCCAGTTGCGCGATCAACTCGACTCCAAAATGTTCAACATGAATCTAAGCAACAAAATGTATATTGAAGCTTACGACAAGAATACATTTTTAAAGGCACTCAAAAGCGATATTCGTATCGTTGTGGTGAACTTACAAAAGTTTAAAACCATTCGGGATGTATTGGATTCTGAAAATGTGGACAAACTGGCCTCATTGCGCGTGGTTTTCCTTATCGACGAAATCCACCGAAGTAACAGTGGCGTTCAGAATGAAGAGATGATCTCTTTGTTCGACGACCTCCAAAGCAGCTTCGACAACAATCCCAAATACAAATCATCATACAATAAAAAAAACCTTATCATTGGTTTTACAGCAACCCCCAGCGATCATACACTAGCAAGGTTTGGGGAATTTAACAAATATGCCGAGGCTGAAAAAATTTGGATTCCATTCGATAGTTACACCATGCGAGAAGCTATCGAGGACGGATATATCCTAAACCCCATAAAAGGCGTTGTGCCGGTTTCTGCAAAAATGTATTTCGAAATACCCGACAACAAAATAGAAGGTTTCGAGGGAGATACAGGTTATGAAGATATACCGGAAGATACGAGCACAGGAATTGATAAAGAAGGGAAAAAGTACGCCATTCGCAAAAAGAGAATATATGAAAACCCTGATAGAATCGAAGCCATCTCAAAATTCATTGTTGAACGTTTGGTAACAACTGTTTATCACCAAATAAAAGGTACTGCCAAAGCCATGTTGGCAGTTTCTTCCATCAAAGCAGCCATTAAATATAAAGGTCATATCGACCATTATTTTAAAAATATCACCCATACGCCTAAATATGAGCGCTTTCAGGAAGCACCAGTTTACTTGGTTTATAGTGAAAGTCAAGAATATCCAAGTCCAAACTCCATGAATGGTGGTCTTTCAGAAGATAAAGTATTGCAAAACTTTGCATTAAGTAAGAACGGGCTAATAATTGTTGTTGATAAACTCCAAACCGGTTTTGATGAACCTCGTCTGCATACCATGTTTCTAGACAAAGAGGTAGCCGGTATCAATGCCATCCAAACCATTTCCAGAGTGAACAGAACCATGCCTCCAAACTGGAAAAAACACGATTGCAAAATCATTGATTTCTCTTACAAAAACATAAACGTCAAAAACATCAAAATAGCCTTCGAGCACTTTAGCAACGTGGTAGTTTCCGATTTCGACCCCTTGAAGGATGAAGAGAAGCTGGATCAAGGGTATCAAACCCTCCGTAAGCATGTCATTTTTATCAACCACTTCGATGCTTTTAAAAAATACCATACCGAAGAGAAGCAAATAAACACAATACTTGAAATGGAAAATGGGTTTGCAGAATACATCACTACCCAGAAAACAGAAGCCGAAAAGCTAAAGAAACAATTAAACAAATATTTCAGAATACTCAACCTGATCGTTTTTGTAATCGAACTGGATAAAAAATACTACAACGATATTTTCCTCGATTTTTGGAAAAGGTTTAACCACGAATACAACAACCTCATTAAAAACGATGACATTGTAGATGATGTGGATATCTATTTCGACAACAGAATAGGAATTGTTGCTCCTCCTGAGGTAAAACCAAAGCGAAAACCCAGCGGAAAAGGTGATACAACAGGTAAACCAGGAAAACAATACAAATTTGACATCCTCAAAGTTATAGAAAAACGGAATCAGGAAGAGGAAGCCATTGAGGCACTGATCAAAGACTTTGAATCTAAAATTGAATTATTTTTTCTCTATTTCAAGCAGGATGACGGAGGCAAGCGAGTAATTGCGAAAATGCTTGCCCCAAGAGATGCATTCGATTCGGATGAAATTTATGAAAATTTCGCCATTGTATACCGTAAATTTATAAGAAGAAATCAAAACTTAGGAGAATTTTTCAAGCGCGAAACCCAAGATAGTCTAAATCAACTTTGCGATGATTTTGAAAGACTAATCAGACTCGAATACCCCGAAAATGACACCATGAGTATGGCTGCCGAAAATGAGATTTAAAATCATGAACGCCCTAAAGTCTATCAATTACTAAGGTATTAAGTCTCTTCTATCAAAGTATACTTTACCATCCTCAATATGTTCAGCATAAATAAGAGTATTACTCTTATTAATCATTTCAAGATACCTTTTAGGATTCTTAATAGAACCAGCTAGCTTCATTGTAACATTACCATCACCACCTAATAAGTAATAAAATAGAGTTTCACCACCCTGTTGCTTAGTTAGTTTACTAGTTTGCTCTGTATAATGAGAGCAGTTATTTGTTTGAGTTAAGTTAATAAGTCTATGCTCTTTTGTGAGTTTATCCAACCAATCAGCATTTGTATATGTCATTTCTTTATTCCTTTCTTTTAATTATTTGATCATCATATTTTACTGAGTATAATGCTGGTAATCAGTATTAAATTTTAGAATGTAAATGTAGTGAGATAATCCCCTCACCCTGCAGATGATTTTATGATGGCACTTATCATCACTCTGGCTAAGCAGTTTAAAAACCACCATTTTCCCTTAAACCACCTCCAGTAAATCCCCCCAACTCAGCAATCCCACATTTTTCTTGTAAGTTGCTGATGGCTCATAAATAGCCTCTTCTCTACTCCTTTCTCCCCCCAGACAAAACCTAAGATTAAATTGCTCTTTCTCATCAAACTCACCTTCCAGACTCACATCATCACCAGTAATCTTCGCTATCCGCCGAATTAAAGTATCTACCTCCCGGTCTGCAAGCCTATCCCGCTCTTCCAGTAACATTTGCAGCACCTCTTTTAATAAACCAACTTCATTTATAGGGGTCTGAAAAATAGAAAATCCCTTTTCTGCATAATAGTAAATCCCATTCTTTACCTCAATAGGAGCGTTAAAACCCAGTATCTCACTCCGCATCACCCGGATATCATCATAGAAAGTTCTGTCAGAAACCTCTTTATAAATACCTCGATATTCTGCAAGTTTCTCTGAACAATTTTCTTGCAACCGCTTCATGGTATTGGGTATATGATAATTCTTTAGGCATCGGTCAATGGTCTTGTAACGGATGAGTGCATTTAGGTTAGTAGGCATAAATAAAACTTTTCAACTGCAAAAAGACTGCAGTACGTGACTGTATCATTGCACAAATTTAATCAACTAATTTAAAATTATCATGAAAAATTCATTAGACATCACCCTGCTCCTCGACAAATCCGGATCCATGAGTTCCATCAGGTGAGCTACCATTGATGGTTTCAATAAATTTGTCAACACACAAAAACAACTCAACACCAACGTTACTATCTCACTTGCCACCTTCAACCACAATCTGCAAGCAGTTTACAACGCCATCCATTGCAACGAAATGCCTGAGCTAAATACAGACAACTACTGCCCCGATGGCCTAACTGCCTTACTCGATGCCATAGGTACTACCATTAAACGCACACAAAAGCGTTTGAAGCTATCCAGCCCCGAAGCCCTACCCAAAAAAGTTCTATTTGTTATCATCACCGATGGTCTTGAAAACAACAGCTCCAATTATTCGCGTAAGCAAATCTTTAACAAAATAAAGAAAATGGAAACCCTAAACCAATGGGAATTTATTTTCCTCGCTGCCAACCAAGATGCTATTCGCGAAGCAAATTACCTCGGAATTAATGAAAATAGAGCCATGTCCTATGCAGCCAACAAAGTGGGAATTGACGAAGTCTATTTCTCTTTATGTGAGAACATTAATCTCATGGTAGAAGAAAAAACCTCTTTTGCATTCACCGAAACCCAACGCAATAAACAACCATTGGAGATAAACATCAATAAAAAAAACAATGATACTCATTAACACGATCTCGGGACAGGGTCTAGAAAATGTGAACTATACTCAGGCCGCATTCCTCACACAGGTACACCGCCATACCATCGGTCACTGGGCCAAACAATTCACCGTAAAAACCCACAAAAACTGGATTCTCTACTTCAAAACCTATCGGCTTAAAAAAGGAATGTTTCATATCACAACACCTGAACCCTGAACCCCGATCCCCGAATTCTGACCTTAAAAGTGAGGACTCCTGAACCATCAGCTTCAGTAAATTCGTGAGAATAAAAATTCATACCCATTTGTGTAATTCGTGGACAGAAAAAAAGCATTTCTCTTGTTTTGAGTCCCTCGCTGGCGCAGGAGTGTAACTTGTGCCCCTTCTATCCCCCAAGCCCCCACAAAATCAACCTAAAAAAATATCAACACTCACACTATAATTAATCATATTTTCATAGCTTTGCCCCGCGGAA
>CAYWNI010000219.1:0-5665 GCA_964459525.1 uncultured Lentimicrobiaceae bacterium
TGTTCATCTCAGTTATACATCCAATTATTTTTTAAACTTGAAAGCTGGATTGCAAAAAAAAATACCGAAACTAAAACAGTGCGCCTCGTAGCGCAAAAATACCTGCCTCCGAAAGACAACTAAATCCCTAAAAAGGAATGAATTAGTTAAAAAGGTTTAATACATAACATAAAGAACAATCAGGGCAATAGGCATAAGCAAACCCCACCAAAAAATAAAACCAGCAGATCCAGCATTGAAATTCTTATTTTTTATCATATCCCTAAGGTGACCTATAACGCATCCCCACAAAAAAATTGAACTCACAACAATGGTGGCCAACCAAAAATCTCCAGTAAAATAGCCGCACATAATCCCCAAAACCCCCATTCCTAAATCAGCCAAACCAACTTCATATTGAAATGGACTACCTTTTTGCCACCCAATAAATTGAGCTATCTTATCACCAAAGAAAATATGAAAGACACCAAAAAACACCATCTGATAGCCCAACCCGACCTCAAGTAAATTCTCCAATAGGTACCTATTCCAACGATTAAGATCACCTCCCCTAACATCAATATAAGTTGTAATTATTACTATGATCAAGGGAATATACATCCCATAATTCATAAATAATTTTTTTAATATCTTCATTACGTTTTGCTTATGGTGACTTTGATCTGTATTTTCTTCAAATCTATTCAATAAAATTAAGATAGACTCCAAAAAGATTAAAAGAATCTTCAAATAATGCATTTAGGCTAAAGAATTTTACTAATTACATGCCAAGTTTTGCAGCAGAATGTTCCGATACATTTACAACAGATGTCAAATACATTCAGCACCAACAGTATGTAAAATAATAATATCTTTGCATTTTTATTTTTTTACAACTCTGACCAAAGAATAATAAGATAACAATCAAGATGTTTTCGTCCTTATTTCTCTGGTCACAAAATTTTAGCATATGAAAATTAGTAACGACAAAGTAGTTACACTTACCTACACGTTAAGATCAGGTGATGAAAGCGGAGAAATAATCCAACAAGTGGATAGCGACAGACCTTTCGTGCATTTATTTGGCAACGGCACTCTGCTCCCAGCCTTTGAAAAAAACTTAAGCGGCTTAGAAGCTGGTGAAAAGTTTGGTTTTCCATTAACACCGGCTGAAGGTTATGGCGTTGTTTCGCCTGAGGCTGTTATCGACCTAAATAAAAATATTTTTGAAGTAGACGGTAAATTCGACGATAAACTGGTAACAATTGGAGCAGTTCTAACGATGCAAGATCAAAACGGAAATCCACTTGAAGGCTTGGTTCTTGAAATTGGTGAAGAAACAGTAAAAATGGATTTCAATCATCCTTTGGCTGGAAAAAACCTTCATTTCTCAGGAGAAGTGCTAGAAGTAAGGGAAGCAACTTCGGAAGAAACTGAACACGGACATGTACATGGTGATGGTGGACATCACCACTAATCCATTTTATTTATAAAGCAGAAAAACCGTAGGCTTTTTATGAAGCTGCGGTTTTTCTTTTTTCCATTCAGCCAGCGTTTTTGTTCTGATATTTTCTGTAGGCAGTGTGATATCGGTGGCTAAGCATAACCTTAAACTTGGCTGACAAGTATTTATAATTAAGTCAATCAGCGCATTATTACGGTAGGGAGTTTCTATAAAAAGCTGCGTTTGATCATTTTTTGTCACATGAGCTTCCATCTCCCGTAATTTTTTTATGAGCGTACCCTTTTCAATAGGCAAGTAACCCTGAAAAACAAAATGCTGCCCATTAAACCCCGAAGCCATCAAAGCAAGTAACAAACTATTTGGCCCAACTAAAGGGACAACAACAATACCCCTTTCCTGAGCCATTGCAACCACACGCGAACCCGGATCGGCTATACAAGGAGTGCCAGCTTCTGACATAAGACCAACATCACGACCAAGTTTTAATTGTTGCATAAATGACTCAACAACAGTATAATTAGCATGCTTATCAAGCTCATAGAAGGTAAGCTGATCGATAGGCAACGGATGACCAATATGACTCAAAAACCTACGGGCAGTTCTGGTTTGCTCAACAATAAAAATCTCGAGTTTATCAACAATAGCTTTGTTATACGCGGGCAATACCCTTTCAGCACTTTCAAAGCTACCAAGTGTTATCGGGATAAGAAATAGACGTCCGGTGGTCATATTAATATAGGTATATTAATGAAAAGGCAATTTCGACAAGTCAACATTACCTCCAGATAAAA
The DNA here is from genome assembly GCA_964459525.1 of uncultured Lentimicrobiaceae bacterium. GTDB lineage: Bacteria > Bacteroidota > Bacteroidia > Bacteroidales > F082 > UBA6244. The sequence continues at coordinate 2,236 of CAYWNI010000219.1, forward strand.
TTATGCCAATTTTTTTGTGTTTTACTTGAATTTTATTTTCAAGTAAAGCTGCCAAAGGGACTGCAGATGAAGGCTCTACAACAATTTTCATCCGTTCAAGGATATACCTCATTGCCAATAGAATCGCGTCTTCTGATACAGTAACAATGTCAGCCACATATTGCTGAATAATTGAAAAATTTAACTCACCCAAAGAAGTCAACAATCCATCAGCAATGGTTTTTGGATTCTCACTGGGAATAATCTTTCCGGCACGAAACGACCGAAAAGCATCATCAGCACCTATGGGTTCACAGGCAATAACCTGAGCTTCTGGCAAAAAGTAATGTGCCGAAAGCGCAGTTCCTGAAAGCAATCCACCACCACCCACAGGGGCAAGTATCAAGTCAATGGCTGGAACATCTTCGATTAATTCTGCGGCAGCTGTAGCCTGTCCCGCAATAACCTGATAATTGTTATACGGATGTATTTCTGTGGCACCTGTAAGCTTAACAACCTCAAAAAGCGTTTGTTCTCGATCCGCTAAAGTAGGTTTGCAAAAGGTAATCCTGCCTCCATAGAATTTCACTGCATCAATTTTAACCTTTGGGGCATTTTCAGGCATGACAATATAGGCAGGCATACCGAGAATAGCAGCGGCACGCGCCAATGCCTGTGCATGGTTTCCCGAAGAATGGGTAGCGACCCCATTTTTGCGCTGTTCGCTACTTAACAACAAACTGGAATTCATAGCTCCCCGGCTTTTAAAAGCTCCAGCTTTTTGAAAATTTTCACACTTAAAAAACAATGAATTTCCAACCAGATCATCCAGTTGCTGACAGGTTAACACCGGAGTACGATGAATATGAGGAAACAGACGTTGCCTCGCATCAAGAATATCCTGTTGGGTTGGAATAGTATTATTCACTCGCTTTAATATCGAGAATAAGCTTATCGGTTATTTTATCCAGTAACTCATACAATGGCTCACAATTAGCCATACCGCTATTCATAGGATTCGGAATTACTTTATTTTTACCAGGTGCAATCACATTCATCAGGTAATCAATTTTGTCTTTTTGCTCCGCGTTTGCAGCCATTTCCATAGCATCGTTGTGACTTAATGCATCCATAGCAAAGATTTTGTCGAACCTCACAAAATCATCTTTAGTAAACAATCTGGCTTTAGCGCTGAGCTGAATTCCATGAAATTTGGCTAAAAGTTTGGCTTGATCATTAGGGGGTTCATTGATATTAAAGGACTCAAAGCCCGCAGAACCAACTTCTCCATTCAGACGATTATCGGCGTATTTCTTTTTTAGCAGCGCCTCTGCTAAAGGCGACCTACAAACATTGCTCCTACACACAAAAAGTATATTCATTTTTTCGATTTTTGGTAATTTGAAGCGTAAAGATACAAAAAGCAGACAAAGTTATCATCCCAATTGAAAGGACTCAAGTCACTATATTTTCAATTTTTTATCAATATCGTCAACATAAATCCTGAATTGCTTATCAGTTTCAACCAAATTGTGTATGGTTCTGCAAGCATGCAAAACAGTAGCGTGGTCTTTATTTCCGCAATGCAGCCCGATGGTTGCCAATGAGTTTTTGGTATGTTTTTTAGAAAAATACATGGCTAACTGCCGTGCCTGCACAATTTCTCGTTTCCGAGTTTTTGAATTGATCGTTTCCAAAGGCAAGCTAAAATAATCACAAACTACTTTTTGAATAAAATCGATGGAGATTTCCCTGCTTGAACTTTTAACAAAATTATCGATCATTTGCTTGGCCAATTCAAGGGTGATTGCCTTTTTATTAAGGGTTGATTGCGCTAATATAGAAATGAGCGCCCCCTCCATTTCTCGAATACTGGTGGTTATACTATAGGAGATATACTCTATGACTTCATATGGCATTTGGATACCATCTTTGTATAATTTCTTTTGTAAAATGGCCATGCGTGTTTCGAGATCGGGTAATTGCAGATCGGCAGCCAGCCCCCACTTAAACCTCGATAACAATCTAGGTTCCATACCTTTGAGCTCAACAGGCGGACGGTCTGAGGTAAGTACCAATTGTTTATTGTTTTGATGCAAATGATTAAAAATGTGGAAGAAAACATCTTGGGTTTTTTCTTTGTTAGCCAAAAACTCAATATCATCCATAATAAGCACGTCAATCATCTGATAGAAATGAATAAAATCATTTTGATTGTTGTTCCTTACCGAATCAATAAACTGATTCATAAACTGATCAGTTTTAACGTAAAGTACCGTTTTGTTTGGATGATTTTGTTTTACTTGTAATCCAATCGCATGCCCAAGATGGGTTTTTCCTAAACCCGTCTGACTGTAAATAAAAAGTGGGTTAAAAGCTGTTTTTCCAGGGTTTTCGGCAATAGCCCAGCCAGCAGAACGTGCCAGCCTGTTGCAGTCGCCTTCTACATAATTATCAAACGACAATCCTTCAATAAGTTGAGATTCAACTTTAATTTTCTTTAGTCCCGGGATTATGAAGGGGTTTGGTATATCACGGGATTTTCCTTTATTCAAATCCAGAGGCATTGAAACTGATTTGTTTATAGTGTCTTTTTTACTAGCAGTGGGTAAGTTAACAGAATAGGGTTTAGAATTGTCATAATTACTGTCCATGATTACACTATACTCAAGTCGGCCTGAGCCGCCGAGCTCTTTTCTAATTGTTTTTTTTAGAAGTTCAATGTAATGTTCTTCTAGCCACTCGTAAAAAAACTGACTAGGAACCTGTATAGTTAGAATGTCGTTTTCAAATCTAACCGGAACAATAGGCTCAAACCATGTGTTGTAATTTGCTAGTGGAACATTGTCTTTGATGACCGCCATACATCTCGACCACAACTCCTCACATTTTTTCATCATAAACTCGTATAACTATACCAAACAGGTATTATTTTTACTCTTAAAAAAACTTAAACCCCTTTTAACCAGATCAACTCTTGTTTGAATTGTATTCTGAATTTGAATTAACAAAATTGAACTAAAAAAAGTGAAAAAAAAACATTTGAAACTATTGACAAATTAAAAGTTTTGTCGTATTTGAGAAAAAAGACAAATCTTTATATTATATTGGTTTACAACTTTGTAGCCTCAATTTCGTGCCATGCACCAATCTTATTAAATAAGTTTTCAGTTTTACTCTTATTTACTTCAATGTCGATAACACAGTTCATTTCAAATTTCTGTTTTATAATGATTAAATTCTCCTCTTTTATCATGCGAAGCACCCTATCAACGGTTGCATATTCACATGTTATTCGCAGCATATCAGACAAAGCTCTAATCTCCATTGTAGCATTTTCTAGAGCTTCGCGAGCGGCGGTTTTATAGGCATTAACCAAACCACTTACCCCAAGCTTAGTTCCGCCAAAATAACGAACCACGACAACCAAAATATGATACATTTCATAAGA
>CAYWNI010000220.1:0-5627 GCA_964459525.1 uncultured Lentimicrobiaceae bacterium
GAACCTGGGACAACCTGATTATGAGTCAGGGACTCTAACCAACTGAGCTATAGGCCCGCATTATTGACACTACGCTCAGTAGATTCTCAATCACATCTTTTGATGATTATGAGTCACCCCGATAGCTATCGGAGCTAACCAACTGAGCAATAGACCCTGCTTTTTAAAGCAAAGTCGAAATTGGTTGGTTTCAATTTCGGAATGCAAAACTAAGAATAAATCTTTATTCAGCACTCAAATATTTTAAGAATTATCATAGGATAATTCTGCGATGGATCGATGAAATATTGTGATCAAGAGAATTATTGGCTTAACGTCTTCCGCACGTGCCCTTCGACCCGCCACCATAGAAAATCGAGATGCCCAAAATAAATCCAAAATTGTACCATCCACCATTGTTGTTTACTTCATAAATGGTAACGGTATCACTAAACAGACTGATTATAAAGGTGAAAAAAGAGATAAATCCGTGCCATAAGCCCATAAAAAAACCTGCTGGCTCAATTATAAAATCAGAACCACCTGGCGTACACGATGTGGCGAAAAGCACCAAAACGCTTAATAAAATCCATTGATTAATTTTAACCTTTTTCATAATTTATTGCTTTTTTACTCGAATGATTTACTAATAAACAGAGGCTAAAAATACTAAACTTTGTGAATTTGGGTTTGGTAGATGCATAAATTCGTCATATCTTCGTTGGATAAAACTTATAGTATACTTTTATTCGTAATTGATAACAGCACAAATGGACATAAAAAACATAATCTTCGATTTCGGCGGCGTGATACTCGATATTGATCCTCAACTTACATTTAATGAATTTGTTAACCTTGGTTTTAAAGAGCCTGAAAAACTCTTAACGCCGGAGTTTATGGAAAATATTGCCGCTAAATTTGAACGCGGAATTCTCACTCCGGAAGTGTTTAGGAACAAATTGCGGGCCTTTTTACAAGTTGAAGCTACCGATCAACAAATTGATGAAGCCTGGAATGCCCTCTTATTCGACATCCCATCGGAGCGAATTGAAGTGATAAAGAAGGCTAAGAAAAACTATTCCATTTTTCTGCTGAGCAACTCCAACGAAATTCATTACGAGCTTTTTGTCCGCGATTTACAACTCAGGTTTGGATACAATGAGTTCGACGACCTTTTCCACAAGGCCTATTTTTCGTTCGACCTACACCTGAGCAAGCCAAACCCCGAAATCTATGAGTTTGTTATAAATCAGCATGAGCTTGTTCCTGCCGAAACGCTTTTTATCGACGACCGTGAAGACAACATTGAAACCGCTCAAGCTCTTGGTTTCAGAACCTTTTTGCTTCAAAAACCTGAGCGCGTTCGTGATTTGTTTGAAGATGGAATGCTCAAACAAAACCTCAATATCAAGTAGATTCAGTTCTCAGCTTTCTAAGTGCTGTACACCAAAATTTATTTGCCATATTCATTTTGAATATCGGCCAGTATTTGAAACACTTCATCCAGTGAAACGGCCTCCATTAGTCTTATTCTAAAAGGCTTAAAATGAGGATAACCTTTGAAGTAATCGCCCCAATGTTTCCTGATTTCGGTTAATCCCCGGTACTCGCCTTTCCAATCAACTGACTTTTGCAGTTGGATGGTGCTGATGCGTACACGTTCGTTAATGTCTGGAGTTGCAAGCAATTCACCAGTAACCAAATAATGTTTTATCTCTCTGAAAACCCATGGGTTGCCATACGATCCTCGGGCTATCATCAATCCGTCTACACCGTAATTGTCTTTGAAATATTTTGCTGAAATCGGGTCTACTACGTCGCCATTTCCAAAAATAGGGATGCGCATGCGGGGATTGTTTTTCACCTCGCCTATTAATGTCCAGTCGGCAGGGGTGCTTGAACGTTGCGGGCGCGTCCTTCCGTGTATCGTAAGGGCTTCAATGCCTACATCCTGAAGGCGTTCAGCGATTTCAACAATTTCTTTGTGCTCCTCATCGTAACCCAAACGGGTTTTTACGGTAACAGGTAATTTTACGGCTTTTACAACTGCTGCCGTCATGTCAACCATTTTCGGAATATTGTTCATAATTCCCGATCCGGCTCCTTTGGCTACAACTTTACGCACCGGACAGCCAAAATTAATGTCGATTACATCGGGATTCGCCGTTTCGGCATATTGGGCGGCTTTCACCATGCTTTCGATGTCGTGCCCAAAAATCTGTATCCCGATAGGGCGTTCAAAATCGTCAAAATCCAGCTTTTTAACACTTTTTGCTGCATCGCGTATAAGTCCTTCAGATGAAATAAATTCGGTGTACATCATGTCGGCACCAAATAATTTGCATACGTAGCGGAAAGGAGGATCGGTAACATCTTCCATCGGAGCAAGTAAAAGCGGAAATTCGCCCAATTCAATATCGCGGATTTTTACCATGAGGTTTTAAAAGTTGATTCAGCAAAGCAACGGCAAAAATATTAATTTTGGCGGTTCTAAGAATTTGAATTGAAAATCCGTGTCATGTTGCATATTCAAGTCCAGTCGCCTTGGAACAGGTTGCTGTTATTCATTGGTTTGGTGTTATTGTTTTCGGTGCTGAGTGCCTTCTCAGGTCTTCTTGTCGGTAGGATGTGGTTAAACGTTTCGCTCGCCGAACTGGCTCAAATGATTTCAAACCCCGTTTCAGCACAAGAGATTTCATTTTTGCGCTTTTATCAGTTTATAAACCAAATTGGAATTTTTATCCTACCGGTTTTAATGCTGATGTTGTTCACAACTGGAAAAATGTCGAAAAACCTTTTGTTAAACAAAACCCCTAGCCTTGTAGCCATCGTAATCACGGTGTTATTGGTTTATGTGTCGTTGCCTTTCAACGGATATCTTGTCAGCTTAAACGAAGACATCGCGTTTCCGCAAATACTTGAAGGTGTGGCCGATTGGATGCGCAACAAAGAAGAACAGGCCCGTATTCTTATTGAAGCCATTCTGACGTCTGATTCGCTTACCATTCTGGCTATCAACATGGTGGTGGTAGCATTGATGCCTGCAATAGGCGAGGAGCTCTTTTTTAGAGGCGTATTGCAAAAGCTGTTTCATCAAATTACAAACAATGTGCACTGGGCTGTAATTATTTCGGCCTTCTTGTTTAGTTTCTTTCATCTTCAGTTTTTCGGGTTTTTGCCACGATTTTATATGGGGCTCGTTCTGGGATATGCGTTCGTATTTACACGAAACCTCTGGATTCCAATCGTTATGCATTTTGTTAATAACGCCAGTACCGTGCTGCTTTATTACCTGCATCATACCGGTGTTGTGCAAACGCAAGCCGAAGATTTTGGCACTACCCAGAATGTGGTGTATATTATTGGTAGCGGATTGATGACGATTTGGCTTATGGTAATGCTTTACCAGCGAATGGGCTCGGATCGGTTTATAAAAAACACATACTAACCATGTCGAAAAAACCCAAAAAGAAATACTACGTTGTTTGGCGTGGATTACATCCTGGAATTTATGACAATTGGGATGCTTGTAAAAAACAAGTTGTAGGACAAGTGGGCGCGCAATACAAATCGTTTGCCAGCCACGACGAGGCGCAACAGGCTTTCGGCAATCCATACGAAAAAATAAGTGGAGCCAAAGGAAAGAAGGATTTAACTACATTAACTACCGAAGAAAAGCCAATTCTGGAAAGTATTTCGGTTGATGCTGCCTGCGCTGGAAATCCCGGAACGCTTGAGTTCAGAGGAGTGTTTACCATGACGGAAACCCCGATTTTTGCACGAGGTCCATACGAAATGGGGACAGTGAACATAGGTGAATTTCTTGCCCTAGTGTTGGCATTAGCCTATTGTAAGAAACACAAAATAAACTATCCAATTTATTCTGATTCGAAAACAGCTATGGCCTGGGCAAGAAAAAAGCAGGTTAACACCAAACTAGTTAGAACGCCTAAAAACGAACAACTTTTCGTGATGCTAATCAACGCACAAAACTGGTTACGCCAAAATACCATTACCACGCCTATTCTCAAATGGAAAACAGATATCTGGGGAGAGATTCCAGCAGATTATGGCCGGAAATAGGCAATTGCCTACACCTCTCTTTTCCGCATAAGACATCTCCATATTTTGTGTGGATTTTCGCTCTCGTTGCCGAACACACTCACATCGAGGGAAAGGATTTCAAAATAGGGTTCTGCCGCTACCACAAGATCAGAGGCACGGCGTAAAGGCGGGCCGGTGCGCTTAGCCACACCATCGCCATTGCCCATGAGGGTGAGCCATAAACCTCCAGTTTTGAGAAAACGATTGAATTTTTGAGCGATTAAAGTACGCTCTTCGGGCAAATCGAAGGCATGGAAAAATCCCCTGTCGAAAATAAAACCAAAACTGTCATTGTCGAATGAATCTGAAAGCAAGTCCATTGTCAACCAATTGATAGCCAGATTTGTACTCTGTGCCGAATCACGTGCTTTTTCAATAGCCATTGGCGCAATGTCTGTAGCCGTTACCTCAAAACCCGATTGCGCCATCCACACCGACTCAACGCCCAAACCGCAGCCGGCATCCAGCACTTTACTAGGGGTAATTTTGTGTTTTTGCACCATTTCAATCAGGTTGAAATCAGGACGTGCATGTGCCCATGGAGTTTGTCCGGTGCGATAACGATCGAAAAAGCGGTTTTCTTTTATCATGTTTTTCTTGCAAAAGTAAGCAGGTCAGTTTTACGATCAAACATAAATCAGCTAGAATAATTATTTCTACTTATTTGCGTTATAACTCGCTGCAAGCGGTAAATAAAGGTGCTCAATATAAAAAAAAGAAAAGCATATCTTTGCGCTCCCTAAATTGATCGAAATAAATGAAACTACCAATAACCATTATTCTGGCTCTGTTTGTTACCTTTACAACAATAGCGCGCATACCTGACGACATGCGGACTAAAGCAACGCTGGCTGGAACTGTTATAGACTCTTTGTCAAAAGATCCTGTTGAGTTTGCAACCGTTGCTCTATATCACCACGACAGCCGCAAACTTATCGACGGACTTATAACTGATATTACCGGAAGCTTTAAGTTTAAAGGACTTGAGGTTGGAATCTATGATTTGCACATTACGTTTATTGGCTACCGCGATTATTACTTGAACAACATACAAACGTCTACTGAACGTACTGATATCGAACTTGGAAAAATTAAACTGCAACGTAGCGCACTCAACCTGCAAGAGGTTGAAATTGTGGACGGAACGCCTGCGGTGGAGTATAAAATTGACCGCAAAGTAATTCACGTCGACAAACAAATAACGGCCATTTCTGGAACCGCCATCGACATTTTGCAATCTGTGCCTTCAGTAACGGTTGACCTCGAAGGCAATATCACCTTGCGCGGAAGCAGTGGGTTTACAGTGCTAATTGACGGAAAACCTTCCGTGATGGATCCTGCAGATATTCTCAATCAGCTTCCCGCCTCGTCTATTGCCGATATTGAAATTATTACCAACCCTTCGGCAAAATACGATCCTGATGGCACTGCCGGCATCATCAACATCAAAATGAAAAAACTTAAACTGGAAGGGTTTAACGGTATTTTCAATGCCAACTTGGGGCAATTTGATGCCTATGGTGGCGATTTTTTGCTGAATTACA
>CAYWNI010000221.1:0-5611 GCA_964459525.1 uncultured Lentimicrobiaceae bacterium
CAGAAAAAAGCTGCCAAGCATGGAATTACCGGATTATTTGATGCTGGAATTCTAAACCATAGTCAGATTAAGGCTTTTAAAGCAATTCGGAAACTGGATCAACAGGGTGGTGTAAAAATGCGTATTGTCCAAAGTTATGTTCTTGATCCGGAAAAAGGCCTTGAGCAAGTTGATGAAGTTGAAAAAATATTTAAAGAATTTGCCGGCGGAAAGAACCATCAGGTTAGAGTTGCTAAGCTATTTATGGATGGCGCCATTGAGGGACATACTGGATTTTTGCTGGAGCCGTATGCCGACCGAGAAGGTTACTTTGGTAAGGCCGTTTGGCCTCAGGAGGTATTTAACAATACAGTGGTTGAACTTGATAAAAGAGGCATACAGATTCATGTGCATACAATTGGTGATGGCGCTGTAAGATCTGCTTTGAATGGATTTGAAAAGGCTAAGCTGGAAAACGGAGTACGCGATGCACGTCATGCTCAGGCACATATTGAACTGGCAGATGAAAGCGACATTAAGCGTTTTGCAGACATGGAAATTTTCGCAAGTTTTCAACCGGCCTGGTTTTACATGGATAATAATTACTATAAGGAAACAATCCCGTTGTTGGCAGTACCTCGTTCCGACCGACGATATATGCTCAAAAACTTTCTTGATGCAGGCGCACCTGTTGCCTTTGGCAGCGACTGGCCATGGGGTAATGTTACCAGTAGTATGAATCCCTTCGATGGAATAGGAACAGCTGTAACACGCGAAAATCCGGAGGATGATGCACTAAAACCATACGAATCGAAACAAAAAATAGATTTGATTACCGCACTAAAAAGATATACCATTGGTGGTGCGACCCAAAACTTTAATGATAAGATTACCGGCACCCTCGAAGTAGGTAAAAAGGCTGATATAGCTGTGGTAAATGAAAACATCTTCAATGTTGATCAAGAAGAATTATTCAAGTTGAGTGTGGAAATGACATTATTTGATGGTGAGATTGTTTACAAGAAAGATCGTAGCTAACGTCTTCCTCGTCTCTCTCGTCCGCGTTTCAAACGCGGATGGAAAACATCATATCTTACTAGATTTCATTTCATTAAAGCAACCCGGCATCCGCGTGGCAAACGCGGACGAGGGAATGAAAATATTAATTCCAGCCAGTGATTGGAAAAAGGGAACTTATTTTATTCAGATCACACAGGATAAAACTGTTGTGCGTGGCACAGTGGTTATTCAATAAAATAAAAATTGCCCAAAAAAAACCGCATGTGAAAGCATGCGGTTTTTTTTGTTTTAAATTTTAGCTTTTTTGGAGAGAGTTGTTTTTGAAATAGTCAAAATAGTTTTGCAAAGCTATAAGGAAGAGTGCAACATTTAGATTTGTAAAGCGTTTCACTATCAATTAGATGAATCACTTAATTGAAACACCAGATTACGTATTCCATCAAGAAGTGTAAAATGCTTCTTTTAACGGGGCAACTTTTCGGCTATTGCTGCATCATTGTAATTGAATAAAAAATATGCAATCAGAAAAGGAACTTATAACAGCGTGTTTGAAGAGCAACCGAGAAGCTCAAAAACGGCTGTATGAAAAATTTGCCCCTGATATGATCCAAATTTGTTTACGATATTGCAATAACCGATTTATGGCAGAAGAGGCTATGCAGGAAGGCTTCTTGAGTGTTTTTAAACACCTTGGCCAACTAAAAGACTCAACCAAACTAAGGGCATGGGTTAAACAAATCATGGTGAATACCTCCTTAATGAAAATTAGAAAGAAAGAACCCTTAGTTTTCTACAGCGACGAATTATTGGATCAAAATCAGAAAATAGAATTGTTCACAGACGAATCGCTTCACTATAAAAAAGAAGATTTAAAACAGCTGTTTAATGAAATGCCGAAGGGCTACAAACTTATTTTTAACCTCTACGCATTCGACAATTATTCGCATAAGCAAATTGCGGAGACTTTAAATATTTCTGAAAGCACATCCAAATCTCAGCTGTTCAAAGCACGGAATTATCTCAGAATAAAACTAAAAGAGTTGAAATTGGATTGTAGCTCTGAACTTCCCGGATTGATTGGCCTCATTTTCACAATTATTAGCATGAGATGAAAGAAGAACCCGACTATATAGACAAATTATTTGTAGATGCATTCGAGGAAACGAATGAAGTATCCTCAAATGAGGGGTGGAATGCACTAGATAAGAAATTATTTTTAAGCGAGTTAAAATCATTCAATCTTGTAAATGTTGACAGGAGATATTGGTATTTTTCTGGAGCCGGACTGGTGTTTGCCGCCATGTTATTTATAGGGATAAACCAAAATAGCCATCAAGAACTAATGATTAATGCTATTGCCACAGATGAAATTTCACTTGTTTTACCCGATGAAAAACTTGAATCCAATAATCAGAGTACAACCGAAATCAGTTTTGGCGAAAGGGCAGAGAACCCAAAAAGTGATAACAATGGTAGAATCTTCGAAACTAAACAAGACCTTTGCTTAGAAAATCAGACGAATGAAAGGAATGGAAACTCTAGAGATGATATGCGAGAGGTGCAAATAACAGAAATGTCGCCTTTTATAAAGGTTAGTAGTTTGAAAATAAGACCCTTTGCCAACAGATTAATCAACAATAAGGAAACAATAGCAAACTCAACAACTTATGCTAAATCGTTTGAAGATGAACAAGAAGCAAAGTTAGCGGCAGGGCAACACAAAGAAAAACGTTCTTCCAGGTTTGCTTTGGGGTTAAATTTGGGTTCTGTATGGGTTATTGAAAATAACCTTCAGCAGGAAAGGATTGATGAGCCGGTTCTATTTGCCGGATTAAACTTTCGCTACAACACGCCCTCCTTTTTTATAGAAACATCTTTTGATTTTAGTTATGTTAAATCCGTGTATAGAACCAACTATTTGTATGATACCTTACTTGGCAAAATGATAGCTCCGGGATATGACGTTATTGAAGTGGTAAACAGTAGTGGCGACACGGTGCTTGAAAGACAATTTCACACCGAAATAATAAGTGTATATGACACTTTAAGTTCGAAAGATCAAGTGGGGATTTCCTCTCGCTCATCGGTTTTGTCAATTCCTATTCATGTGGGCACTATGCTTTATCACCGCGGAAATTTCTACACCTCCATTTTTACGGGTGTCATGACAAAATTATATTTAACTAAACAACAATCAGTTCCTCAATTCGGATTCGGTTATCGAGAAATCATCGATTTTGAAACGAGTCCAACAAATAGCCTTGCCCCTGAATTTTATATCCAAGGTGGGGTAGTGTTTGGTTATCAGGTTTTAAGTCGTGTCGATTTGGAGTTTAAGTCAACATACAGTCATCTTCTGGGGGTCAACAGTAACGCTTTACAGAATTCAAAATCAAACCTCCAAATCAATTTTGGAATAAACTACCGATTTTAATCACATTAAAAATAAACATGATGAAAAAAGTATTGATTTTATCTTTAATTGTTTTGGCGTTTTCGTCGCTAAATGCTCAAATCGTAAATTACGATGATGTGGCTGTGATTGTAAACGACTATAGTCCGGCATCCGTTGAAATCGGGAATTACTTTCAGGAAAAGCGAAACATCCCTGAAATAAATATGATTCACATCAATTGTATCCCCGATGAACGGGTAGACTCGACAGAGGCAAGATCGCTTATACATCAAGTCTCCAGCTATTTAACTAGCAGTAATATAGCACAATCTATCAATTATTTGGTTACAACAAAGGGGGTTCCTTACATTTTGGAAGGGGGAAATTGCGATTCGATTCCCGGGTTTAATAAGTGCTATTCCATCGATCAGGAATTGACAATGGTTGTTAACCATGAAGAATATATTGTTTCTAATTTAGCATTTTTTAATCCCTATTACGATACCCTGGTTCCTGAATTCTCTCAAGCCGAAAACACCTACTATTTGGTAACACGCTTGGATGGCTACACTGTGGAAGAAGTAAAAGCGCTAATTGACCGTAGCGGCCCGGATATTAAGGTGGATATCAGTTCAGCCAAATTTATTTTTGATTTGGCATTTGCAGGAGATACCACAGCTACCAATCCACTTGTTTTTGTTTTGGAACGTGGTAACGAATTTGTTCAATCGAAAGGCTGGAATTCGATCTACAACCCTGAATCGGGAACCTTTATCACTGACGAGACCAATGTGTTGAGTTACTATTCCTTTATCTATCGACCTTCAAACAAAGTGTTGAATTTTCAATGGTTAAACGGATCTTTGGCCTTTCACGGGATGTCTTCGAGTGCCTACACTTTTTCACATGCTGAAAACATGTACAATGATTTGGTTTTAGCGAATCTAATTGGCGAAGGAGCATGTGGTGGCGTAGGGTATTTTGGACCCTATTATATGTATCCAGGAACCGTCTGGCCTGACATTGTATTAGATAAATATACTTATGGTTTAGATACCGCTCTTGTATCGAATCCCTTTTTTAATTTGGCTGAAAGTTATTATCAGTCAATATCAAAACTGCCTAATTTTCAAGTGATTGTGGGCGATCCTAAAACATCTATTGTGTTGGTTGATCCAAGTGGTATTGTTGAGCATGATCGTATATTTCGGTTTAAAGCCTTTCCAAACCCAGCCAACACCAGTTTAACAATTGAATATGAATTGGAGAATAGTACGCCTGTGACAATTAATCTATTTAGTCTTTTCGGCACGAAGGTTTACCAACACAACGAATCGGCTAAATATGGAAAGCAGACCCATACAGTTGATGTTTCAAGCCTACCAAGCGGATTGTATATAATTGAGATGGAAGCTAATGGCCAGAAATCCAGAGAAAAAATTATGATCAGGTAGTTGAATTTCCTTTCATTGAGTTTGGTTTCGTGATGGAATTGGCTAAGCAATCTTGAAGTCATAATTATTCTGTAAAGCATATCATCACTCCACCAAAAGCATCTTTTGCTTTTTTACCGTTTGGGCGGTGCTCAGGGCAAAATAGTAAACTCCCGGACTAAGCTGGTATTCGTTGGCATGAAATACTTCGGTGTATTTTCCGGCGTCGGTAGGTTTATTGTTTATCAGCGTTGATACTTTTCGGCCATATACATCGTAAACCGAAAGGTTGATAACTGCCGGCTGACGTAGTTTGAAAGAAATATAAGTGGATGCCTTAAACGGATTGGGGTAGTTTGCTTCCAAATGAATGGGTGCTTTTGCATATACGTCAGCGATTTCATGCTCATCCACTATCTCGTCAACAATGGCGGTCATGATGGAGCGGTTGCCGTTGTGAAGTCGAGTCCAAATGGGGCGCACACGTCCGTTATGTGCCACAATGTTGGTGTAGTCGCCAAAAAAGATGTTTTGAAAGGGGATAAAAGGCGTTTCGCTGATTTTAAAGTTGCTAAAGCTGGCGCCGCCATCGGTCGATCTGGCCAAAAACACATCGGTGTTTTCGTCGTCGTAATTGCTTCTGTCGTAATAAACTATATAAACATCGCCGTTGGCTTGATCGATGGTCATCCACGAAAAGAATTGGGCTTTTTCGGTGTCATCGTCATTTACCCGCATGGGCTGACTCCACGTTTCACCTTCATCAATAGATTTGGCAATCCAA
>CAYWNI010000222.1:0-3051 GCA_964459525.1 uncultured Lentimicrobiaceae bacterium
TTCGCTGTTGATGTCGACAACCCATTCCTGCTGGCCATTTGGGTTCAACAAATAAATGCTTCCGTAGCCTTTTATCTTTTTCAGGATGCTGACAATGCCTGGGTTTTCAATTTGAATATGGGTGGTTTTTCCGGCTTCCAGATTAACTTCTTTAATCGTGGTAATAGGCAGCGTAAGCACTTTTACCTCGTAGTTTCCTTGTAAATACTGTGCGCTTTGAAATGGGTACTGAACGTTTAATGGCTCTTTGCTGCCAGGTAAAAAAACAAGCACAGGCGGATTAACATTGGGTTGTGTGTTGCTTTTAAACACCACTTGTAGTCTGCCGCGTGGAGTGCTAGCCGACACAATGTTGTGCTGCCCTTTTGTGAGTAGTACGTCTTTTATTAAAACAGGGGGTAATGTGTTCACTATGATGTTATAAACAAAATCTGGATCCAAGTTTAATGTATCGGGAACGCCTTTGGAGTTGATCGTATGGATATAATTTTCTAAAACTTCACCTGTTTTGCTATTGGTAAAGGTAAGGTTGACATTGGTTTCGGTAGGCCGATTCTGCGCATCAAGCAAGTTGACCTGCAAGCTGCTCTTGTTCAGTATTTTGGTGATGATTACGTTTAGTGCTTTGGAGAATTCCGTTTTGTTTTCGGCATTAAAATAGTAACCGGCGCAATCGTAGCTTTCTTCCATATTTTGGCCTAAGCCTAAGATGTATGGTTTTAGAAAAATATTTTTCTGCTGCAATCGGGCACTCACCTCGCAAATATCGCCACCACATTCTTCTAAGCCGTCGGTAATCAGGATGATGATGTTTCGGCAATTTTTGCATGGAGGAAAATCATTTTCTGTCCGTTCCAAGGCTTTGGCAATGGGAGAAGTGCCTTTGGGTTTAAGTTGTGTTAAAAATTCCTTAATGGCTTGTGCACTGTTTGTTCCAAAAGGTACTTCCAAGCGCGTGTCGTTACAATCTTGTGGAGGATAAGGTTTCATGTGGCCATAAACCCGCAAGGCAACCTGAACATTTTGTTGGTTTTCGAGCGAATCCAACACATTGCTTAATATCTGACGGGCCACCATGTATTTTCTTTCGCCATGCCACACGCCATACATACTCTGTGAAGCGTCAAGCAGGAAGAGTATTCGGGTCTTGGGTATTTTTGTGTCAGAGGCTTGTGCCCAAACGGATTCCGCAACAAGCAAAATCATCAAAACCGACAGTATCGCTACCCTGAAACCACGCCATATTATACCCAATCGAACCACCTTAATAGTCTCCCAGTGTTTCTGGTAACTGGCTAAGTGCCAATTTTTTTTGCTCATCGCTGGGTGGTGATCCATGCCATTTGTGTGTGCCAATCATAAAGTCGACTCCCATGCCCATTTCGGTGTGCATAAGCACCAGGTCGGGTTTGTCTTTGCCTGAATTTGCTTTGATGGCTTTCATTGTTTTCACCACGTCTGCCATGTTGTTGCCGTCCATTTCGGTAACGTGCCAACCAAAAGCTTCAAATTTTGCTTTTACATCGCCCAGCGGAAGCACATCGTCGGTAGCGCCATCTATTTGTTTTTTGTTGTAATCAACGATGCCTACCAGGTTATTCACCTGATGACCACCAACATACATGGCAGCTTCCCACACTTGACCTTCTTGCAATTCGCCATCGCCCATCAGGCAGAACACAGTATGGTTGTCGTTTTTAAGCTTTTTCGACAAAGCCAGACCGGTAGAAACTGACAAACCTTGTCCTAACGAACCTGATGCTATTCTAATTCCGGGTAATTTTTCCATGGTAGCAGGATGACCTTGTAAGCGCGAATGTAGTTTCCTGAAGGTAGCCAACTCGCTAACCGGAAAATAGCCTGTGCGTGCCAAAACGCTGTAATAAAGCGCACTGAGATGGCCGTTAGACAGAATAAAAACATCTTCGTTTTCGCCATTCATGTTAAATGGCTCAGGCTGGATGTCCATAATTTCCTGAAACAAGGCCGTCATTAAGTCGGTACAACCCAAAGCGCCACCAGGATGCCCCGATTGCACGGCGTGAACCATCCTGATAATATCTCGTCTTACCTGCGAGGCAAACTTTTCTAATTCTGGAATATTACTCATGCTAATTGTTGGTATTACAGCTACTTGTGCCCTTAGGGCGATTATTTTAAGGCGCAAAGGTAAGGATTTTTAGTTGGTTTGCTCAATTGTTTTTCGGGTTAGATGGAAAAGGATTGGCGTAAAAATATGTTGGATATTTTGTATTATTATTATTTCGTGCTTGCCATGCCAACGGATTGTGTTTATCATTTGCCAAAGTGGTAAAAGATTGATGTCCAAAGATATTTATAATCAATGATCGAGTCTTTTCAAGAAGTTCTTATTAGTGATAATTTTTCCAAATTTCCTCATGAAACCGAGCCATATGCACTTCGCAACTACAAAAGCCAATAGTACAATGACAATAAGGACATCGCTCGGGTTCTTTTTCTCTTGGATTGAATACCGCACTACCACTATGTTCGCCATTACCTAAGACTGCAAGAACAAATATCGCTGCAGCAACCAAAAGGAGTATCATAAGAAAATGTAGAAAAACAGCAGCAATTGCAACTGAGCCGACTAAGTATACTGTAGCACATAAAAATGCATACATCCATCCACCTTTTGGGATCACGCGTCTAAATATAATGCCCAACTGAACAAGTTGTGCAATAAGAAATAAGACGCCAACAAAGATTAATCCGGGCTCATAAAAGAAGCTACAAATCACGGCTATTGCAATTGCTATTGGCCAAGAATACAGACCCCATTTCCAGCTAAAACTGGCATAAGAATGATATTGTAAATCTCTTAATATATTAAGGTAGCACATCAGTTGGTTGTACAATACGAATGAGAATATCAGGAAATTAATGACTGTCCACAGCCATCCAACTTGATCTGGTTTGCATGGCCAGGTTACTTGTTGTCCCAGAGATGCAACATAAAACATTTCAAGCAACGAAACCATAAGTAGTAGAATCCAGTTAAAGGTATGAAGTATTTTTTTTAGCGGTACG
>CAYWNI010000222.1:3061-5610 GCA_964459525.1 uncultured Lentimicrobiaceae bacterium
TCGCAAACGAATGATAAAAAGTAAAGCTGAAAGAGCAAGAATAGCATAAATCATTTCCATGTTGTATATGGCATATCTATTGGCAAACTTAGCCCCATAAATAAAAAATTCTTCTCCTGCATCAATCAAATAATAGGCGAAATCCATGACTACCATTTCGGCATTTGTAAGAGTTTGGTCTTTTTCATCACTTTTTGCGACAATCTCGTCCTGATATATGGCAGAATAGGATGTGCTAACAAACAAGAGAATAATCAAAATCATCAGCGAACGCAAAAAGATTAGTTTTTTCATTTTTATTCATTTAAGGTTCTTTCGATTATAATATTCCCCGAAAACTAGTCCATTAGCTAGAGTGGTATAGCAAGTAACTCTATATCAGACACAAAACGATCCTGAGAATTATTGAGATGGTTCATGGTGTCTTGGTAACTTTTTCCAAATTTAATTATTTTTCTAATTGCACGAGTCATGGAGCATAGTTTTTCTAAAATTTTGAGGAGTCCCTTCCAAAGCGTTGCAATGTTCATTAACTCTGTTAGGATTGGAATAGTTGAGTTTGAACACGAATAATTGTATTTGAGTATCAGGTTTTTTCAGAACTTGCAATTGTTATTGAAACAGATACGTTTTAACGAAGAAGATATATAGGGCGGCGATGCTTTTGTCTTAAGCATAAAGCACTGTTGAGGAATAAGGAACTGTTTCGCTCTTGTCAATTATCTATAAACCCTCTAAATAAAAAAAACTAAATTTGTCGGCTTATTTATGGGTTGTCTACAAAAAGTTGAAATATGAATCGGTGGTTGGTGTTGGTGTTATTGGTGGTTTTGTCGTTAGATGTGTTTTCGCAGGAAAAGGTGATTGTTGTAAATGAAAAAGCCTATTGGGTAGATTCCGTTTACAATGCCTTTACCCTTGACGAGAAAATAGGCCAGCTGTTTTTTGTTCGTGCCAACTATCCCAACGAAGCTTACATGACTGCCATTGATACGTTGATTCGTGATTATAATATTGGGGGCGTGGTTTTTTTTAAAGGCAACCCGATTGATCAGGTTAGGCTGACAAACCGTTGGAATACACTCTCTAAAATTCCGCTGTTTGTGAGCATCGATGCAGAATGGGGCTTAGGTATGCGGCTGTCGCAAACCGAAAGTTACCCACTGCAAATGACACTTGGCGCCCTCACCAACAACCAACTGATTTACGAGATGGGGAAACAGGTTGCCGAGCAATGCCGGCGCATGGGGATACACATCAATTTTGCGCCGGTGGTAGATGTAAACAGCAATCCGCTAAATCCGGTTATCGGTATGCGCTCGTTTGGCGAAGACCCTAAAATGGTTTCCGAAAAAGCGGATTTGTTTATGCGTGGAATGCAGGATGGAGGTATTATTGCCTGTGCCAAGCATTTTCCGGGGCATGGCAACACTCAAGTGGATTCACATGCTGATCTTCCGATAATAAATTCACCAATAAATACGCTGAAAAACAATGATTTGGCTCCATTTGGTTTTCTGATCAATCAAGGTGTAAAAAGCGTAATGGTAGCCCATGTGAGTGTTCCTGTACTTGATGCTCGTCCCAATATGCCCGCCACTCTTTCCAAACCCATTGTTACCGGTTGGTTGCAGGATACACTCGGTTTTGATGGTCTGATAGTTACCGATGGCCTCGACATGAAAGGTGTGACGAAATACTACAAAAAGGGTGAGGTTTCGTTAAAAGCGCTGGAAGCTGGAAATGATATCCTGTTAATCCCTGATGACATCGCATCTTCGATCGGCCGAATAAAAATGGCGCTAAAAGAATCGCCAGAATTGATGACGCAAATTCGCAAATCGTGTCTGAAGATTTTATCCGCCAAATACGATATGGGACTTTACAAGAATAAGAAAATCCCAACCGATGATTTGATTGCCGACCTAAACCAGATGAAATACCACCTGACCGTCGACAAAATGATGGAACAGGCCATAACCATTGTGAAAGAGGAGGTTGCGCTTCCTTTAGATTCTGTCTCCAAAATGGCTTTGGTTATTACCGGAACTGAAGAAGCAACCCCACTCGAGCAGGAATTATTGGGGTTAGGGCAGTTTGATGTGTTTCATATCTTGCATGATGCCCGTGCTAAAGAAAGGAAAAAACTTTTGGAAAAATTAAAAGCATATCCCATTGTCGTTGTTGGCGTGCTTAACACAAATATATTGTCGGCCAAACGTTACGGAATTACGGTGGAGGAAGTCGACATGTTGCAAGAGGTGGCAAAGCATAGCAAGGTGGTACTCGATTTGTTTGCCAGCCCCTATGCTCTGGGGTTGTTTCCTTATCCTGACGCCTTTTCAACGATTTTGATTTCCTATCAGGAAAAACCTGCCATGCAGTTGGCTTCTGCTTCGAGGTTGTTTAACGAGTCTAAAGTTGCTGGTGTGTTGCCTGTGAGCACAGCTGGTTTTCCGGCAGGTTGGGGTTTAGGAGCGCCATCGCCAGTGCTTTATCAAGCTTCAGCCGCCATGGTTATGGCCGATGAGCGTATTTTAGCTAGGGTT
>CAYWNI010000223.1:0-1862 GCA_964459525.1 uncultured Lentimicrobiaceae bacterium
GGGTGTTTTCCCAAAGTTTTTAACAAACTTGGGGTGTGTCATCAGTGCGTCATACACCTGAGCAGGTGGGTTCGACCACTCAACTCCACCATACAGACCTTCGGTATTTTGGCGAAAAATCACCACATCTACAGCAGGTTCCTCGATGGCAGTGCCAACACCACGGCGAATAAAGTTCAGCGGATTGCCTACATAAGTATGGCAAGGACGCACACAAATATCCAGGTTAAAATGCTGCCTAAGCCCAACGATAGGAGAAGCGTAAACCAGGTTTTTTTCTTTTAACACTGGAGCAAGTTCGTCAAAAGCGGCATCTTTTGGTTTTGAAGTAATTGCACCAAACAAACCTATTTTGTGTTCTTCGAGAAGCTTAATTGTCCGCTCAGGCAAGGGATTACCCTCTGATTTCCAAAACTCCCATCCTATATCGCCCTCAACATAAGAAGCTTCAAACCCAACAGCGTCGAGTACCCGAATTGCTTCATCCAATACTGCTTTACCAATGCCATCGCCAGGTAAGGCTACAATTGTTCTTTTTGCCATAATAAATCATTTATCACGTTAGTAATGAACCGACAAAGATACGAAGGCAATAAGACCTTCCTTAATCAGAAGTTGAAAATCGACAGGTGTTTTGATATTTTGGAGTGATTATAAATAAGGAGATGGGGAAGTTTAAGTGCCTAAAGTTATTAAGTGCCTAAAGTTATTAAGTGCCTAAAGTTAAAAGTGCCTAAAGTTGCAAGTGCCTAAAGTTGCAAGTGGTTATTTTTCAAGTGACTAAAGTTTTCAAGCACGACCCACGAAAGACGATTCACGACCCACGAAAAGCGAGCTTCTATAAATGGCGAAAGAATGCTTGGGAATGGGAAATAAGTTTAGTTTTGAGTTTTTTAGGGGTTAGATTTTTTTCGAGAATCATATTTGGCCATGGGTCGGAGTCCATATCATCAAAGTAGGTGAGACTTTTTATTGCATGAAAAGTATTCCTTTGTTGGTATTTTTCAGAATAAAACTCAAGTATTTCTTGTATAGAGTATTCTTTCAAGAGAAAATAAATATCGATAAAATCCTTCACCCTGCTACCATTACCCACAATGGCGTTTAGTTTCATGGCAGCGATATCTTCTTTTGAGCTTATGGAAACGCCATCTAAAACCACTTCGCTCCTTATGTGGGGATATGGGTGCGTTATCAGATCGACAAAAACATGATCGACGATGCCTTTAATCGTATTGCGGTGCATAAACTGTAGGGAGAAATTATATGTTTTTTCGAGGTGCTCTAACAATAACTGGGCTTCGAAGTCCTCAGTAGTAAACAGATCGATGTCAATGGAACTCCGGTGTCCAATCATTAGCGCCAGCGCTGTACCTCCAACGAGTATAAATTTATCCAGAACCGGGTCACCCTGAAGCTTTTTTATTAAATCCAGCGTGCCTGACTCAACCGTTTCTTTGTGTAACATTTTAAATCGTTTTTGTCGAGATTAAAGTAGAAAAGAACAAAGGCAAAGGTTTTGGGGTCAAGATAGCCGGCCTGCTTAATAGCCTGTTTTATTGTCTTTGAAGGATAATAATGCAAGATGGAAGCAAACTCTTTGATGGTACCATAGTTGAGCACCTGCTGTATAATATAGTTTTTGTGGGTTTCTTCGTTGAGGGTATTTATATCCAAATCCCAAAAAAGTTCCGGTCGCAGGGACAGTTGCATAATTTTACAAAGTTTTTTACAAATATACCGAATCTTTCTCGAATACGTTTTCAGCAAGTCAAGCACCTTTTACTGTATGCATGATTTTTATGTTAATATTTCGGCGTTTGTGGAACAAGGGGTGGGGGAAGTTATTAAGTGCCTAAAGT
>CAYWNI010000223.1:1962-5559 GCA_964459525.1 uncultured Lentimicrobiaceae bacterium
AATATTTCGGCGTTTGTGGAACAAGGGGTGGGGGAAGTTATTAAGTGCCTAAAGTGACAAGTGCCTCTGTCTCGTCCACGTTTTACGCCTTTTGCATACAGGAGTAACACGGATGATAAAGTACTGCAATAAACTACCATACAGCTTTTTACGATTTAGTTCTGACATCCGCGTTGCAAACGCGGACGAGAAACGTAAAGTTTAAGTGCCTCAAGTTTCAATCAACGATCCGCGATTCACGATCCACAAGCCACGAACAACGATTTTATTACTTTTGCATTTATGATAAATTATGCTGACCGTCTTGATCACGGGTTCTTCCGAACGATTTCATCTGTATGTGCGCAAATGAACGTAAAGGCATTTGTGATAGGTGGATACGTGCGCGATATTGTACTAAGTCGTCCGTCGAAGGACATTGACGTGGTGGTATTGGGTAGCGGAATAGCAGTGGCAACAAAGGTAGCTGAGGCGTTGGGAACGGGGGCGCAGGCCAAATATTTCCAGAATTTTGGAACGGCCATGGTGCGTAGTGGTGATTGGGTGATTGAGTTTGTTGGGGCACGAAAGGAGTCGTATCGCAAAAACTCACGCAAACCTATTGTTGAAGATGGCAACCTGACTGATGATCAAAACCGGCGCGACTTTACCATCAACGCGATGTCGCTGAGCCTGCAGCAGAAAGATTTTGGTGCTTTGCTAGATCCTTTCCAAGGACTGGAGGACATCGAAAAAAAACTAATCAGAACTCCACTCGACCCCGACATAACGTTCTCCGACGACCCCTTGCGCATGATGCGTGCCATCAGGTTTGCTTGTCAGCTGGGTTTTACTATCGAAAGCAACACGCTGGAGGCCATCCGCCGCAACAAAAACCGTATCCGCATCGTTTCGGGCGAACGTGTTATGGACGAGATGAACTTGATTATCATGGCAAAAACACCTTCGGTTGGGTTTAAGCTTATGGAGGAAACTGGCTTGCTGGGCATTCTTTTTCCACAGCTAATAGCCTTGAAGGGTGTGGAGGTGATGCACGGCATTTCGCATAAAGACAATTTTTATCATACCCTTGAGGTACTCGACAACCTAGCAATGACCTCGGATAACCTATGGCTGCGCTGGAGCGCGCTCTTGCACGACATAGCCAAACCCGTTACCAAACGCTTTGAGCCCAAAGTTGGCTGGACTTTTCATGGACATGAATTTATAGGTGCCAAAATGGTTCCAAATATCTTCAAACAGCTCAAACTTCCGCAAAACGAAAAGCAGAAATACGTCCAGAAAATGGTGATGCTGCACCTGCGACCGATTGTTTTGGCGCAGGAAATTGTTACCGATTCAGCCATACGGCGACTTTTGTTTGATGCCGGCGACGATGTTGACGACCTGATGTTGTTGTGCGATGCCGACATTACATCAAAAAATGAAGCCAAAGTACAGCGGTATTTGAAAAACTTCCAGCTTGTTCGCCAAAAGCTTAAAGATGTGGAGGCGAAAGATAAAATCCGCAAATGGCAACCTCCTGTAACAGGGGAAGTTATTATGGAAACTTTTGGCCTGAGCCCTTCCAAAACGGTTGGCGATTTAAAGACTGTTATCCGCGAAGCCATTCTCGATGGAGTTATCGGAAATAATTTTGAGGAAGCATACGCCTTTCTGCTGGAAGAAGGTAAAAAGAAAAAACTCCATTTGAAAAAACTGGTCAGTCCGCCGGTACACATCACACCCATTCCCGATTCGATTGATGGCACGCAAAAACAATAAACGAGGTTTACTTGTTGTGATTACCGGCCCCACGGCATCAGGTAAAACTTCGCTGGCGGTGCAACTTGCACAGCACCTCCACACCGAAATTATTTCTGCTGATTCGCGTCAGTTTTATAGAGAAATCCCCATAGGCACTGCTGCGCCAACTGTGGAAGAAATGCAAGGTATTACCCATCATTTTGTCGGCAACCTATCGATCAACGACGCCTACAATGCTTCAAAATTTGAAGAAGAGGTGCTGTTGTTACTGCAAGAAAAATTCAAAACACAACCGTTCATGGTGATGGTGGGAGGCTCTGGTTTATACCTAGATGCGGTTTGCAAAGGAATAGATCTGCTCCCCGATCCTGATCCAGAAATAAGACAAAGAGTACAGAACAGATTTGAAAATGAGGGAATATCAGGCCTTTCTCAATGGCTTCAGGAGCTAGACCCTGATTATTTTGCTGTTGTAGATACAAACAACCCCATGCGGATGATGCGGGGCATTGAGGTATGTCTGCAAACAGGACACCCTTATAGCAAACAACGCCTAAACACCAGCAAACCTCGTGTTTTTAAAATTGTGAAGATAGGATTGGAACTTCCGCGTGTGGTGTTGGTTGAGCGTATCCACCAGCGCACCGACTTCATGTTGGATGCAGGTTGGCTGGAAGAAGCCAGAGGCGTGTATCCACACCGACACCTTAATGCGCTCAACACGGTGGGCTACAAAGAGCTGTTTGCCTATTTATCGGGAGAATGTTCGCTTGAGAAAGCGGTAGAAAAAATCAAAACCAATACCCGCCGTTATGCCAAAAGGCAAATGACCTGGCTGCGGCGCGATGCAGAGATGCATTGGGTGGATGGCAGAAACAGTGACCTGGCCTTGCAAACCATTATCAATCTGATTGAAAGCATGAACAATTCGAAGGCATAACACAAAATCCTTCTCGAAGTTGATTCAAGAAGGATTTCATGTCATTTACTCGTATGCCCAAAAGCGCGCATAAAAAAGTAAGTCTACACTTAAAATTATAACCTAAAACGGCCAGAAATTATTGTCGTTCCAGATTTGCTCTTTTAGGTCTTCATTTAATTTATGAAGCAAATGGTGGTGTGTTTTTTCCCAGTCGGCGAGCATTTGGTAGAGTGCCTTTTCGTTGGGGTCGGTGGCTTCTTTGGCACGACCTGAATAAATTTCGATGGCCCTGTTTTCAAAGTCGATGGCGGCAGAAATGGCTGCAGCTTCAAATCCGGCAGCTGATATTTCATTTTTGATTTTCTCGGTAAGGATTTCAACAGCTGTATCGTCCTCAACGGGAGGTGTGTCGTTTACCATAAACTCATGATGCTCGTTGTAATTTTTGAATTGTTTCACCAAAAAAGCAACATGCTCGTCTTCCTCTTCGGCCATCATCTCAAATATTTTCTGTGCCGACTTGCTCTCACTTTGGCGTGCAGCCTGTGTGTAAAATGCTTTACCTCTGCGTTCCAGCAAAATAGCTGTTTTTAAGATTTCAATTGATTTATCGATTTTTTCCATGTCAGTGTGATTTTGTATTGCGCGTACAAATATAGGAAAATTCATGGATCATGGATCATGGATCGGGGATCGGGGATCGGGGATCGGGGGAAAGTTGCTGAGTGCCTTAAGTTATTAAGTGACTAAAGTTGAGGGGTAAGGAAATGAAAATGAATATCGAATATCGATTAACGAACAGATGAAATTTGAAGTGGGAATCCACTTCGACTTTCTTAAATCGTTAATCGGTGTTTGGTGTTCATCAAAACGAACGAGTCACGATCAACGATCAATGATCAACGATTTAGAATGTCCTTGTGCCGGAC
>CAYWNI010000224.1:0-5544 GCA_964459525.1 uncultured Lentimicrobiaceae bacterium
ATTATCGCCGATGCCAACCCGCAATCGTGAAAACTCATTGGTATTCAGTTTTAAAATAATGTCGGTTAACCCATTATGGCCGGCATCGCCTCCTTTTTGTTTCATGCGCAATGCGCCAACAGGCAGCGCAATATCATCCACCACAACAAGTAAATTTTCGATCGGAATCTTTTCTTTGTCGAGCCAATATTTCACCGCTTTTCCACTAAGATTCATGTAGGTAGCGGGCTTAATGATGACGAGAGTCCGGCCTTTTATTCTGGCTTCTGCGCGGGTAGCATGCCTGTCGGCAGAAAAACCTACCCCAAGCTCGCGTGCAAGAGCATCGCAAACCACCATCCCTACGTTATGACGCGTGTTAGCATACTCAGCTCCAATATTTCCCAGTCCGGCAATCAGGTATTTCAAAACACTAGTATTAAAAAAAATTAAAGGGACAAAGTTAGTTACTTTATCCCTTTACTCATTCAACTAAAATCAGTTACAGAACTGATTCAATTATTTATTCAGCAGCAGTTTCACCACCTTCAGTTTCTTCCTCAGATTCTTCATCTTCGGCGGCACCACCACCACGAGCGGCTTTCACCATTACAACAACTGAATTGGGTATGTCTAAGAACTCCACGTTCTCAAGTTTAATGGCCTTTACCTTTATCGATTCACCGATTTTAAGTTTGGAAATGTCGATAGTAATCTCCTCAGGAAGTACGTCGATAAGTCCTTTAACTTTCATTTTACGCAGTTTCAACTGGAGTTTTCCACCGGCGATAACGCCAGGCGAATTGCCTTTTACTTTGATTGGGAGGGCTGTTACAACAGGTTTTCCAGCGGTTACTTCAAGGAAATCAGCATGTAAAGCTGAATCGCTTACCGGATGGTATTGAACATCCTGCAATACGGCGTCATACTTTTTTCCATCTATGTTTAACTCAACAAGATAAGCATGTGGAGTAAAAACAATTTTGCCAAAACTCAGTTGATCTAGAACAAAATGAACTTGTTCTTTGCCTCCGTAAAGCACACAAGGCACATTACCGGCTTTGCGGTGCTTTTTAGCATCTTTTTTCCCTACGTCCTCTCTAAGAGAACCGCTCAATGATACTTTTTTCATGATTTAATAATTAAGATTTATAATTGCCTCAGATCGAATAACGAACTGATAGATTCAAAATTTTGAACGCGTTTAATAACTTCAGCCAGCAAATCGGCTGTTGAAAGCACTGTGATTTTATCGCTATGCTGCACGAGTTTGATGGTATCGGTCACTACTACCTCATCAAAAATGGATTTGTTTATCCGGCTATAGGCATCTCCCGAAAAGATGGCGTGGGTACAAAAAGCACGCACGCTACTTGCTCCTTTACTCATTACCAGCGAAGCTGCTTTGGTAATGGTTCCGGCAGTATCAATAATATCATCCACCAGCACCACATCTTTACCTTCCACATCACCGATTAACTCCATTTGTTCAATTACATTGGGTCGAGCACGTTGCTTGTAACAAATTACAAAACCTGTTCCCAATGCTTTTGCATAGCTGGCAGCTCTGCGTGTTCCGCCCGTATCAGGGGAGGCCATTATCAGATTAGGCAAGTTGAGCTGCTTGAGATAAGGCAGAAAAATGTTCGATGAATAAAGATGATCGACAGGAACATCAAAGAATCCCTGAATTTGATCGGCATGTAAGTCGATGGTAATAAGACGTGTAACCCCTGAAGCGATGAGCAAGTTTGCAGTCAATTTGCTAGCAATACTCACGCGTGGTCTGTCTTTTCTGTCTTGACGTGCATATCCGAAATATGGAATTACTGCTGTAATTTTACGGGCTGAAGCGCGTCGTGCCGCATCTACCATCATCAGCAGTTCGAGCAAATTATCAGCCGGAGGATTGGTCGATTGAACTATAAATACATCGCGGCCACGGATATTTTCTTCGTAAGAGGTTTGAAATTCACCATCAGCAAAATCAAGAACGATTGATTTCCCTAGGGGAATGCCATAACTGGTGGCTATTTTTTCGGCTAGATACCTGCTTTTACGTCCGGAAAAAATGCTAACCATAGAATCGTGTGACATGACATTTGATTTTGGTGAAAATGCTGGGCGGCAAAATTACTAATTATTTTAAAAAGAACAAGTTCGTTTCTTTAAAAAGCGAAAGATAGTATTAGTTTGAAAGTTGAAAATTCTATTTTTGGATGCCAGTAAATTTACAGAGATCAAGAATGGTTTAACACACGTTTTAGAAGGGTGGTGTAAATAGGTTGATTGCCAAGCTGCGAAGTAATTACTGAAGATACTACCGTTGTGATTATTAGTGGTAAAATAAGTTCATAGTTGGAAGTCATTTCGATGGCCAACGCTATGCCTGTAAGAGGTGCCCTTACCGTGGACGCAAATATTCCGGCCATTCCGGCTACGGCGAATACGGCAGGATTGGTCACCAATCCTGGAAGAAAATGCTGAGCCGAAAAGCCAAAAGCTAAGCCCGCTAAAACGCCTAGCGCAAGTAAGGGTGCAAAAATCCCACCGGGAGTTCCTGAACCGTAACTAAAAAGCGTTAAAAAAAATCTGGCCATGAGTATAATCAAAAGCATTTTTATTCCAAATGACAATTCCAAAGATTCGGCTACTGTAGTGTAACCACCTCCAATAAGTTCTGGAAAATAAATACCAATTATTGCAATAATTCCCCCAATCACAAGTCCGGCAGCCAAAAGCGATTTGTTTACTAAAGGAGTTATTGTGTTTAGCGAGAAAATAAGCAACTTATTGAAAGCAAATCCAATAACGCTCAGCACCAATCCGAGGAGTATAAATAGCCACAACGAGCTAATTGCCTGTTGACCAAATACCATCATCCTAATTACTGGATCGACACCTGTAATCATGCGCACCACGATGTCGGCTGTTGCCGAGGCCACCATGATGGCGGCTACCGAATAAAAGGTGAACCTGAAATGGCCGTGCATTTCCTCCAGTACAAATACAATTCCTGAGAACGGTGCATTGAAAGCGCAGGCTAATCCTGCTGCGGCACCAGCCGAAACCAGCGGGTTGGAATGGTCGTCGGGAAGTTTAAATATGTCTTTTACCATTTTTCCAATGTTGGCACCAAGTTGTATGGTTGGCCCTTCGCGCCCCAGCAGCAAGCCGCTTCCAAGCGAAAATAAGGAAGCGAAGAATTTTATTGGAATAACCCTTTTCCACTGCAATGTACGCACTTCATCCAACGCACCTTCAATTTCTTGAACACCGCTGCCTGATGCTTCTGGGGCATATTTTTTTACCAAAATTAAAGCTACGGTAACACCCACAACCGATAAGGCTATGGCTCCGAACCAATACGACATTTCGCCACTTTTGGCCTGTTCAAATACCGAAGCACGCAATAAATCAAGCTGCTCGAGCAATACCCTAAAAAAACTCCCCACTAGTCCAGCCAACAGGCCTACCAGAAAAGCATAAAAAATAAGGCGAAAATTTTTGGTGTTTGCACCCGCCAGTCGTTTGGCAAAACTTGCTGAGTAAACTTTTTTTATCATGCGTTGTTAATTTCTGGAAAAACAAAGATAGCCTTTTGATTTAAACCAAAAAATCCGCCCTTTTTGAAGGCGGATTTTAAAATACAGGCCAAAGCCCTGAAAATATATGAAGTGGTTGCTGTTTATTCTATTAGATTAACTCGAAACTTATCTTCATGAGCACCCTGTCGCCTGCATGCCGGGCTAGATTTTTGTCTTTTAACGATTCCACCGTGTTTATCACGTATTTCTGCATTTTAGGTGAAATACTGTTCGACTGATCCACTTTTAACCTGCCGTCATCTTGTATTATCATGCTTACTACCACACAACACTGGGTGTTGTCGTCAATAGCAAAATCAGGATATTTCATGTTCTTTTTAACCAGTTCAGCTACCGAAGTTCTTACTTCCTGCGAGGCAGGTACGGGCTGATTTGCCATTGCTGTGGTCATCCCAAATACACACAGCAAAATAATGGTTGCGATTCTTGTTTTCATGACTTTTATTATTTTTAGAAGTTAACAATAATGGTTGCACAAACCCTATATCCAACAGCGTGCCAATAATTATTAAGTGCATAAAATCAATTATATATGAGTAATTAGTCTGATTTGTGTGTTCACATTATGATCTACTGGCTGTACGGCACTGGAAACTGATTGTACAAATGCGTACACTCCATATCTACATGAAAAACAATATGTTAAAAATATTTTAACATTTATGTCATGTTAAAAACTGTGAGGTCATAGGATCTTGCTGAATTCGTATCAAGTTAGACACACATAAACAATTTCTGAGTAAATTTGCACCTGTTTTTCAAATGCTAGAATAATCACCATGGAATTTCCTGAAAACGAAAAAAGATCTTTAAACTTCATCGAAACAATTATCGAAGAAGATTTGCGCAACCATAAAAACGAAGGGCGTGTGCACCTGCGTTTTCCTCCTGAACCCAACGGCTACCTCCATATCGGTCATGCCAAATCTATTTGTTTAAATTTTGGACTGGCAGAGGATTACAACGGGCTGTGTAATCTTAGATTTGACGATACCAACCCCGAAAAGGAAGACGTTGAGTATGTAGATTCGATTAAAGAAGACATCGAATGGCTAGGTTTTAAATGGGATAAAAGCCCCTATTATGCATCCGACTATTTTGAGCAACTGTATCAATGGGCAGAAATGCTTATTGAGCAAGGCAAGGCTTATGTGGATGAGCAGCCGCAGGAGCTTATTAGTCAGCAGCGGGGAGTGCCTACACGTCCTGGTACCGAAAGCCCATACCGCAATCGTCCGGTTGCCGAAAGTTTGGACTTATTCCGACGCATGCGGGCAGGCGAGTTTAAAAACGGACAAATGATTTTGCGTGCCAAAATCGATATGA
Organism: uncultured Lentimicrobiaceae bacterium; assembly: GCA_964459525.1. Taxonomy (GTDB): domain Bacteria; phylum Bacteroidota; class Bacteroidia; order Bacteroidales; family F082; genus UBA6244. The sequence continues at coordinate 4,914 of CAYWNI010000224.1, forward strand.
GCTCACCTAACATGCATATGCGCGACCCGATTATGTACCGTATTTTGCATCAGGAACACCACCGAACTGGGAACGACTGGTGTATTTATCCTATGTACGATTATGCTCACGGCCAGTCTGATTTTATTGAAGGCATTACCCACTCCGTATGCACTCTTGAATTTGAAATTCATCGCCCACTTTACGACTGGTTTCTCAACCAAATTGCCGAAGGCAGTTACCGTCCGAGGCAAATTGAGTTTGCACGGCTTAACCTGAGCTACACGGTGATGAGTAAGCGCAAGTTACTCGAATTGGTACAAAAAGGCATTGTTACAGGTTGGAACGACCCACGTATGCCAACCATTTCAGGATTGAGGCGTAGGGGCTATACACCGGAATCGTTGCGCAGTTTTGCCGAACGAATTGGTGTGGCTAAGCGCGATAACGTGATCGACGTAGGTTTGTTGGAGTTCACTTTGCGTGAGCATCTGAATAAAATTACAGATAGGGTTATGGCGGTTCTAAATCCTATAAAAGTTATTCTCACCAACTATCCGGAAGGAAAAACAGAGAACATGTTGTTGGTAAACAACCCAGAAGACCCAGACAAACAAAGTCATGAAGTGCCTTTTAGCCGTGAATTGTATAG